>JALGTJ010000079.1 GCA_029821415.1 Candidatus Zipacnadia bacterium | reverse complement strand
ATTGCCGCTCTGACAGCGCTTTCGGCATCAGCGACCGCTGAATACTGCTTGGGAACTCTGGCGGCAGCCTGCTCGCGTAGCTGTTCGGTTGCTTCGGTGGCGATGTAGACAGCGTTACGAGGAGCCTTAATTGTCCGGGTAGCGATGTCTCCTGGTTGCCAGTCAACCCGAGGAGGAAGAACACGGGCCCACAAGCTGAAAAACAACAGGCCTACAGTAATGGTCGCCAGCAGCAGCCGCCGCAGCGAAAATTCCCGCAAGCTGAAAAGTCGGGTGACTGTCGAGCGGTCGTGGGCCTGTCTTCTTGTTTGAGGCATCGGGCTTGCTCTCCTCGGCGAATTGGACCCTCCCGGAGGTTAGGAATCCCGCTGGGAGGCTCCCGAGTCTGTCTGTGCCTGATCGTATGCTTGGACAATCCGCTGGACCAGGTCGTGGCGAACTATATCATGACCAGTTAGACGAGTGACGGCTATACCCGGCACCTTCTCCAGTATTGCTATGGCATGTACGAGGCCGGAGGTGGTGGAAACAGGCAGGTCCACTTGGGTAATATCACCGGTGATGACCATTTTGGAACCCAGTCCCATCCGCGTAAGAGCCATCTTCATCTGGCCGCTGGAGGTGTTTTGGGCCTCATCGAGCACAATGATAGCGTCATTTATG
The DNA here is from genome assembly GCA_029821415.1 of Candidatus Zipacnadia bacterium. Lineage (GTDB taxonomy): Bacteria > Armatimonadota > Zipacnadia > Zipacnadales > Zipacnadaceae > JALGTD01. Next base: position 8,810 of record JALGTJ010000079.1, on the reverse strand, counting down.
GTGCGACCACGCATATAGGCAAGCGGGACGACCTCGATCGTTCCGCGGCGCAAGTGGCGCTGCAGGCGGTCGGCACCAATGACATCAATGAGGGCGTCGTACAGCGGTCGCAGGTAAGGGTCAATCTTCTCCATAACGTCACCGGGCAGAAAGCCCAGCTCCTCACCGGCCTCCACAATCGGACGAGTCAGCACAATGCGACTGACGCTGCCCTCCTTCATAGCGCGGACCGCCATGGCCATGGCCAGATAGGTCTTGCCGGTGCCGGCCGGACCGATACAGAAGACCACGTCATATTGCGCCATGGCCCGCACGTATTCCATTTGGCCGGCAGTTTTCGGCCGGATGGGCTTGCCTCGTGGTGTGACCAAGAGCGGCTCAGCCAGCAGAGCGTCGGTATCATCTACTGCTTCGCGCTGCACCGCCCGCAGGGCATATTTTAGGTCCTGGTCGCTGAGTGCGTGGCGACGGCGGATGATCTCCAGCAGTCGCCGGAGCAGATCCTCGGCGTCTTGAGCGGCCTGTTCGTCCCCGAATATCTGCAACTGGTCGTCACGGGGCACGATCTGGACACCCAGGCTTTCCTCAATGAGCTTCAGGTTCTGGTCATGACGACCTACCAATGTCTCCAACTCGTGGCTCTGGTAACTGACTAACCGCTCGGGCCGATCGGTCGTACTTGTCGGCTTTTTGTTGTCGGTCAAAGCATTCTCCTGATTCAAGGTTATTGACGGTGCAAATGACCGCCGCGACTACCCTGGCGGCCACTGCATACGGCGGCCGCCGAGCAGGTGAAAATGCAGGTGGTCTACTGATTGCCCGGCATCAGCGCCCACGTTGGTCACGAGCCTATAACCGTCTTCAGCGATCCCCTCGGCCTGGGCGATCCGCGTCGCCACCAGAGTGCAATGTCCGAGCAGTGAGGCCTGCTCTTCGGAGGCGTCAGCCAGGTTCTCGATATGTTGAATAGGGATGATCAGAATGTGTGTGGGGGCCTGCGGGTTTAAATCGCGAAAAGCGACCACCTGCTCGTCACGGTACACAATGTCGCTGTCAATTTCGCCGGCAGCAATCTGACAGAATATACAGCTCATAGCCGATACTCCTCGCTCGGTTATTGGTTATACCCGGACTGCTCCAAAGCGCTGACCGCTCAGCGAGAGGCCCTCAAGGTCGGTTAGCACTGTCTCGAGCCCCAAGATGGTGCAGGAGATGGGATCGGTCGCCACCTGACAGGGCAAATGTAGGTGAGCGGCGAGAAGGCGGTCCAGACCTTCCAGCAATGCGGTGCCGCCGCTGAGCACAATGCCTCCGCCAGCCACCTGCTGTTTTTGGGCGCGGGGCAGTTCTTCAACAAGCCACTGAAGTTCCTCTATCAGTGGTTCAAAGGCCTGGGTCAGTATTGGGGGGATTTGCTCAAGGTCCACTTCATAAGATGTCAAATGTTGGTCGTTATTGGCAACAACCACGTCATCCACATGAACGGGGCTGTTGGCCAGAGGTGTTCGGACTGACCCGACCTCGCGTTTAATGTGCTCGGCGGCTGAGGCGCTGAGGTGGATACCTCGCTGGCGTTTTATGGTACGGATTATTGCCTCATTTAAGTCATCACCGCCGAAGCGGAACGAACGGGCGGAGGTGACCAGACCGTTGTGAAAGACGCCTGCAGTGGTGGAGCCCGCACCAATATCCACAATCAGATAGCTGTCCTCGGACTGCAGCGGTAAATCTGCACCTAATCCCGCCGCCAAAGAACACTGTACGTCCACGATATGGCCAACCCCTGCAGCGTGGAGTGAATCGTGCAGTGCCCGCTTCTCAACCTGCGTAGTGTTGGCTGGTACGGCAATTACTGCCATAGGTGCGAACAAGGGCCGGCGGCCCAAAGCCCGGCGAATGAACTCGCGGAGCATCGCTACGGTGGCGTCAAAGTCAGCCACTACACTGTTGCTGAGGGGGCGGACAACCTCTACATCATCCAGACCTCTTTCCCAGAGCTGGCGGGCCTCGCTGCCAAAGGCTATTGGTTTGTGGAGCTGAGAGTCAAAGCCAACGAAACTGGGCTCGCGCAGCACAATTCCCTGGCCCTTCACAGCGATATCCACCGAGCTGCTTCCCAAATCCAGCGCAAGTTGATCGGTCCAGGGGAATATTGGCATTGTAGTAGTAAGACTTAGGTTACCTGTCCGCTGTTGAAATTGGATACGTTCTGCTCATTAGTACAAGCTTAAATTGTAACACACGCCCATCAAAAACGCAACACTTTATCAAACATACGTTCGTGCTACTGGAGCATCGCTGGGGTTTGACAATAACTGCTGGCGACTGTTATAATCGCCTTTGTGGTGGCTCCGGTTGGTCTTTGTATTTTCGTCTGTTCGGGCTCAACCAACAAGAACCTGAAGGGAAGAAAGGGGCAGCTATGACACGTCTACAAGAGGTAGAAACAAAGCTGGAACGTATACGAGACTTTATGAGTAGTCGCGGGTTGGATGCAGTGGTCCTGAATAGGACAATTAACTTCCAATGGCTAACTGCGGGGGCGGATAGCCATGTGGTAATTGACACCGACACCGGAGCTGTACGCGTGGTCATAACTGCTGACAGTCAGCATATTATTACCAACAATATAGAGGCGGCTCGCCAGGAAGATGAGGAGATCGGAGACCTTCCCTTTGAGATCGACTTTATGAACTGGCACGATGAGAATCCCGAGGCGATGCTTGCTCAGATCGTGGAGGGGCGAATCGCCAGCGACGGGCCGTGGCCACAGGGCGCTGAGATTCTAGATGAACCGTTGGCACGACTGCGCTGGAGCTTGCTGGAGCCTGAGATTGCGCGTTACCGCGAACTGGGACGGATAACTGCCCAGGCGCTGGGTGAGGTAGCTCGCGAGATTGAGCCAGGTATGAGCGAGCACGAAATCGGTGCGAAACTGGCGGCCAAACTCATTGCTCAGAACGTTATTGTTTCGGTTCTGTTGATTGCTGCCGACGAACGAATATACAAGTATCGCCATCCGATTCCTACTGACAATAGGCTGGAGAGGCAGGCTATGTTGGTTATTGGGGCGCGTAAGTGGGGGTTAGACATATCGGCCACGCGGCTCGTTCACTTTGGTAAGCTGCCGACGGAGCTGGCCGCCAAGCACCAGGCAGTCTGCCAAATTGATGCTGCTTTCATTAGCGAGACTCGACCAGGCGCGGCGGTGCGGGATATCTTCGCGAAGGGCCTCGCCGCCTATGAGGCCAACGGTTATCCTGATGAATGGAAACTTCACCACCAGGGAGGGGCTACTGGCTATGCGCCGCGCGACTACAAAGGTACAATGGAATGTCCTGAGATAGTGCTGGAGAATCAGGCCTTCGCCTGGAACATCATAGCAATGGCGGACCAGACCGAAGTGCTCAGCACCGATGAGCAATGGCCGATGCTGGAAGTTGAATATGCGGGCAAGAAGATGGCACGGCCTGACATACTGGTTCGTTAAGACTTGCAGCAAGAGAGGGAGCGCAGTGCACTTAGAGAAGCTCCAGATGCGGGGGTTCAAAACTTTCGCAGACAAGACCGAACTGGAGTTCGAACCGGGCATAACGGCTATCGTTGGGCCTAACGGCGTGGGCAAAAGTAACATTGCCGACGCCGTTTTGTGGGTATTGGGGGAGCAGGGAACCATACCGTTGCGGGTAAAAAGCGCCGAGGGAGTTGTGTTTGCTGGATCTGAGAATCGCCGGCCGCTGGGCATGGCGGAGGTGACTCTGACGCTGGACAACTCCGACGGCACCCTGGATTCGGAATACTCCGAGATTGAAATTGGCCGCCGTCTGTTTCGCACCGGCAAGAGCGAGTACTTAATCAATCGCGAGAAAGTACGCCTGAGTGATATCCGGGATCTGTTCGTAGATAGCGGGTTGGGTGCCGACTCCTATGCGCTGGTTGGTCAAGGCGAGATTGATGCCATCCTGAGTGCTCATCCGGAGGACCGGCGAGAACTATTTGAGGAGGTTGCCGGAGTTCGCAAATATCGGATTCGCCGTTCGCGCGCTGAGCGGAAACTCGCAGATACCCAGGATAATCTGGTCCGCATTCGTGACATCATTCACGAGCTGCAGACCCAGCGCGAACCGCTTGAGCAGCAAGCAAAGGTGGCGCGCCGCTACAAAGAGTATGCAGAGCGACTGCATGAGCTGCAGCGAGGTTTACTAGCCATTGACTACAATCGGCGCCGACAGCAGCGAGGGGCAATCCTCAATGATATTGCGGTAGTCAATGCAGACCTGCAGACCACACGCAACGAGCTGAGTAGCCTGGAGGCGGAATATGAGCAGAATGTTGTCCGGGTTGACAAGCTCGCCGAGCAGCTTGAGAAGTTGCGTGCCCAGCAAAGAGAGGCGCAGCGCGAGCTGGACAGGCGGCGCAATGCTCAGGCTGTTGCTTCTGAAAAACTGCGGGGGATAAGCGAGCAGCGCCAGCATCTGGAAAGGCAACGAGAGCAGGCCCAGCAGCGCTACCAGCAACTGCAAACGGAGATAGGCAAATTAGAACAGTCGCAGGCTCGTCAGCAGCGCCAACTTGCTGAGGAGCAGGACAAGCTGGCTGATCTTAAAAAGGCTGTTGCCAAGCACGAGGAAGAATATCGTGCGACTCTGGCCCGTAGGGAACAGGCACAGCAACACCACACCGAGCTGTCCAGCCAGTTAGCTGAGGTAGAAAACGAAGTAGCGGCCCTGCAGGGCTTGCGCGGCGAGCTGGACGAGCGCATCCAGCGTCTGGTTGACCAACAACGCCAGTTTGAGCGCCAGCGCAGCGAGCTTCAAGATAGCATTGAACAGTTGCGTGGCCAACAAGCAGCTCAGGCAGAACAGAAGCAAGAGCTTGGGAGACAACTGCGTGAGGCGCGTCAGCAGTATGCGGCGCTAACTGATACTTTGCGAGAACACCGGCATAAGCGGGATCGTCTGGGCGAGGCAGTGGCAGCGGACGAATCGCGCCAGATGCTCCTGGAGGAGTTGCAGCGCGACCATGAGGGATATGCTGAGGGGCCACGGGCGCTATTGGAGGCAGCTCGTAACGGCCAGATCAGTGGCGTGCAGGGAATAGTGGCCGACTTTCTGGATGTGCCGCGTCACCTGGAAGTGGCGGTTGAGGCCGGGTTAGGTGATAGGCTGCAGTGGGTGCTGGTTTCTTCTGAAGAAGATCTTCAGCGCTGCCGGGAGTATTTACAGGAAAACAACCTGGGCCGGGCCACGATCATCGCCGTGAATACTCCTTTGCCGAGCTTTGCTGTACACATGACAACGGGCCTGGGGCGCACAATTCGGGGTGTCCAAGGCACTTTAGCGTCCCTACTCAGCTATCCCCGCAAGTTAGCCCGCGTATTGAACTATTTACTTGGTGATGTATTGGTTATTGATGATCTGGAGGTGGCGACTCGCCTGCGTCCGATGCTGACCGGGCCAGTGAAGATGGTGACCCTAAATGGGGAGGTAGTTGGCCCAGCCGGTGAGATATCCGCCGGACGTCTGGCTGGGGATGTCCAGCGTTCGCTGGATCGCAGACGAGAGGTTACTGCTCTTGAAGAGCATCTTAGCGAGCTGCGCTCCTACCTGGCGCAAATGTGGGAGACGGAGGAACAACTAGAACGCCAAGGCCAGCGGCTCGCCGAGCGAGTCAAGACCTTGGAGAGGCAGTTTGGCGAGTTTGACAAGCAGACAACGGCTATTGAGGGCGATTTGCGACATACTGGTGACCGTTTCCGAGCGGTTCAGACTGCTTACCAGGAGGTAACCGAGGAAATTTCCGCACTGGAGGAACGTCGCCAGCAAGCGGATAGCAGATGCACTGAGGCCGAAGGCCAGCGATTGGCGCTGATTCATCAACTGGAAGGGAATGAGCAGGAGCTTGCAGGCCTGCCCGCGTCGGATGCTGCCGAGCACAGCCTGGCGGAGCGGCGTGAGCAGTTGATAGCAGCCCGCGTCAGCGTGGCCGAATTGGAAGAGAAGGTGCGTTCAAGCGTCGCGATGCTCGAGCAGCACAAACAGGAACTGAATCGGGTTGAGCAGGAGATTGCGGATTACAACAGACAGCTTGCTGGGCTGGATCAGGCCGAAATGCAGGCTCGTGATGCCCTGCAGTGTGATGAAAGTGAAGACCGCAAGCTTGAGCAGCGGGTCCGACAGTTAGGTGAGCAGGTTGAAAACTGCCAGCGAGAGCTCGTGGCGATGCGGGATATCACCTCTCAAGTTGAGGCCACCCGACGTAAGTTATTGGATTTGCGCGAGGAACAAAGTGCGCAGCTACATCGTCTGGAGCTGCGCCAGGCTCGCGAGGACTCGGAGCTGGAGCATATTGTCGCGGAGCTTGAAGAAGTATATGAACTTACCCCTGAGCAGGCTGCCCAGCAACAGCCGAAGCAGTTTGACGAGAAAGCGGCGCGTAGCGAGGCGGCCAGGCTGAAGAGGAAAATACGCGAGCTGGGCTATGTCAATGTCAGTGCGATTGAGGAATGTGAGCGGCTGCAGGACCGGGAGAATTACCTCAGCTCGCAACTGGAGGACTTGCGCCGGGCCCGGGACGATCTGGAGTCAGTCATAGCTGAGATTGATGAGACGGCCAAGGCCACTTTCCTGGCTAGCTTCAAGCAGGTGGCGGAGGCTTTTGATGACCTGTTTAAGTGGTTGTTCGGCGGCGGTAGCACACGACTGGAGATGACCGACCCGGAAAACCCGCTGGACGGCGGGGTCGAGGTGATAGTCCAGCAACCCGGGCGCCGTTTCCAGAATCTGATGGCGCTGTCCGGCGGGGAGAAGGCGATGACCGGTCTGGCGCTGCTTTTTGCTATGATTCGGGTCAAGCCCACTCCCTTCTGCTTTCTTGATGAGATTGATGCCGCCCTTGATGCCGCTAACTCCCGACGATTTGCCGAGCTGCTTCGCAACTTTGCCAAAAGCTCACAGTTCATTATCATCACTCATAACCCAGAGACTATGGAGGTTGCTGACCGGCTACATGGCGTGACTATGGAGCAGCCCGGTGTATCTAAACTGATATCTGTGAAGCTAAGCGAAGCACAACGGGAAGCCGAGCGTTGGGCTAATGCCGAAGCAACAGTGGCGGCAAGCAGCGGGGCTGATAAACAATCGGCACCGACTGGTTAAGAAGAGGGTCTCGGAAGTGCCCCCACAGTAGCGGTGATCCCGTCTCGGTAATGACCGGGGAGACTTTGCATGGTGCGGTCAAGTTTCCAAAAAGAGTAGGTTAGAACAATGTCAACCACAAAAGAGAAATTGGCTCTATTGGGTGGGCCGAAAGCTATTCAGACTGATCCTGGTGACATCTTTGAGTGGCCCATCATCACTGAAGAAGATGAAGCTGCCTGCCTGGAGTGCCTGCGCGCGGGGAAGATGTCGGGATGGGATATCACCACGCAGTTCGAGCGGGAGTTTGCCGACTGGCACAATATGAAGTATGCCCTGGGCCATAACACGGGCACTGCTGCCTTGCAGGCGGCAATGTGGGCATGTGGTGTGGGCGCTGGTGATGAGATCATCTGCCCGAGTATCACCTACTGGGCTTCGGCCCTGCCAGCCTTCTCCCTGCGTGCGACGGTCAATTTTGCTGACATTGATCCTGATACACTCACCATTGATCCCAATGACATTGAGCATCGCATCAACGAGCGCACGAAGGCTATAATTGTAGTACATTATTGTGGCTATCCCTGTGATATGGATCCGATAATGGAAATTGCTGAAAGGTACGGTCTCAAGGTCATTGAGGATGCTTCTCATGCCCATGGGGGACACTACAAGGGCCGCTTGATTGGCACTATCGGCCACGTGACGGCGATGTCGTGTATGTCGGGTAAGGCTCTACCCATCGGCGAGGGCGGGATGCTGATGACCAATGACCAGGAAATATATCAGCGGGCTGTCGCCTGGGGTCATTATGCTCGGCATGAAGAAATCAAGGATAATCCCCAACTTGCCCCGTTTGTGGGAGTACCCTTTGGTGGAGTTAAGCACCGTATGAATCAGCTTTCGTCGGCGGTAGGCCGGGTGCAATTGCGCCATTATGCGGAACGACTGGAGCAGATTCAGAAGGCAATGAACTACTTCTGGGATCAGCTTGAGGATGTCCCTGGCATCAAGGCGCACCGCCCGCCGAAGGATTCGGGGAGCGACAATGGTGGCTGGTATGCGGCGCGAGGGCTGTATCGGCCGGAAGAGCTGGACGGACTACCCATCTCCCGTTTTATTGAGGCACTGCAAGCCGAGGGCGTCGGCACGTCCGCCGGGACTAACTTCCCGCTGCACCTGCACCCGGTCTTCACTAAACTGGACATATATGATGAAGGCAAACCCACCAGAATCTCGACCATCCCTGAGGGCATTCGCCAGCCCGAAGGCAGTCTGCCAGTCAGTGAATCCATTCACGAGCGGACTATGAGTATTCCCTGGTTCAAGCACTATCGGCCCGAGATCATCGACGAGTATGCCTGGGCGTATCGTAAAGTGGCGCAGAATGCTGCAGCTCTGCTCTGAGTGGCAGAGGCGCGTTTGGTTAAGGCTGTTGTAACGAAGACACCTGGTAAAGAAAGAAGGAACGAGTAAATTGCTCCAAGGACTTTTCCGGCGGGTGGGAGCCGTATTGGCGGCCCGCGCTGTTGTTAATGATGAACTTCTGGACGAGCTGGAGGCGGCCCTCATCCAGGCCGATGTCAGCGTCCCGGTGGCTGAGGAAATGGTCCAGAGGCTGCGGGAAGAGGCTGAGTCTCACCACATCACTGAACCATCTGGTTTGCTGAAACT
>JALGTJ010000078.1 GCA_029821415.1 Candidatus Zipacnadia bacterium | reverse complement strand
GGAGGGCAAACGCGCCTATGGTCGGATAGTTCCTCCCAGCAAACCGGGCGTGCGCCGCTGGGTGATGAAGCAGCCCGTCGGAGTCTGTGCGGCTATCTCGCCCTGGAACTTCCCGGTGCTGCTGCCGGCACGCAAGATTGCTGCCGCCCTGGCCGCCGGTTGCACGATTGTCTCGCGTCCGTCAAGTCGGACGCCCCTGGGTGCTATGGAAATGATTGGCTGCCTGCACGACGCGGGCTGCCCACCCGGCGTGGTAAATCAAATTCTGGGGCCAGCCGCCGAGTGTGCCGATGAGTTTATGAACAATCCAATATGTCGCAAGGTCAGTTTCACTGGCTCAACCGCCGTCGGACGGCAGTTGATTGCTCAAAGTGCGGAGCACATTAAGAAGCTCTCCCTGGAGCTGGGGGGCAGTGCACCAGTGCTAATTTTCCCCGATGTAGACGTGGAGCGAGTGGCCGCGGCCACGGTGCGGGGGAAGTTTCGCAATATGGGCCAGGTCTGTATTGCCGCTACGCGGTTTTACGTCCATGAGAGTATCTTTGATGAGTATGTAGACGCCGCCGCGCGCTATACCAGTTCGCTGAAACTGGGTAACGGCCTGGATGATGGTGTGGATTGCGGGCCGCTGGCTGACCAGCAGTCATTGGAAAAGGTGGAGCAGTTCGTAGCAGATGCAGTTGCCAAAGGCGCTGAGATTGTGGTGGGAGGTAAGCGAGCGCCAGGGTTTCAGCGGGGTTTCTTCTTTGAGCCGACTGTACTCACTAATGTCACAGGGGCTATGAGGCTGACCTGCGAGGAGGTTTTTGGCCCGATTATGCCAATTATGAGCTTTGGCACGACCGCCGAGGCCATTGGACTGGCCAATGATACTGAATACGGCCTGGCTTCGTATGTTTTCACAGAGGACCTGAGCACCGCCCTGCAGGTGGTAGAGCAGTTGGAGTTTGGTATCGTGGGCCTCAACGATATGGTGCCAGCTACTGCCGAAGCGCCCTTCGGCGGCATCAAAGAGAGTGGCTATGGCCGCGAAGGAGGTCAGGAGGGGCTGGAACCGTACCTGGAAACGAAGTATATTTCGGTCGGGCTGAACAGTTTGCACTGAGCGGGAGAATGTTAGGCTGCGGACAGAAGCAGATAGGCAATGTAATGTACTGAGCAACTCAATAATCTGATATGGAGGCAAGGAAGCTGTGACGGAATTATTGAAGGGAATTGTACCAGCGATAGTCAGTCCGTGTGATGAAAATGGTGTGTTTCTCCAGGACGAGTTTGCAGCCTTGGCAGAAAGTCTGTACGAACAGGGCGTCCACGGGCTGTATGTGTGCGGCGCTACCGGAGATGGTTATCGTATGCCGCTGGCCGACCGTAAACGAGCTACCGAGATCGCCGTTGGCCTGGCGGCTAAGTATGACCGGATTGTCATCAGCCATGTCGGCACGTTAAGCACGCGGGATTCGGTGGACTTGGCCAGGCATGCGGCGCAGGCCGGTGCGAATGCACTCTCGGCCATGCCTCCAGCCAACTGTGACATTCAGCAATTAGTGAACTACTACCAGGACGTGGCGAGCGCTGCTCAGGTGCCGCTATTGGTTTACTACATTCCTCATCTGACCGGATCGGCGCTGACGGTTGATGAGATGTTACGGCTGCTGGAAATTGAAGGGGTCGCCGGCTTTAAGTTTAGCGATTGGAACCTATTCTTTATGAAGCGTATACTGATGGCCCGTCCCGAGATTGTTGTGTTCAATGGTAACGATGAGTTGCTCTGTCCGGGGTTGTTATATGGAGCTAACGGCGGCATCGGGATGAACTATAACCTTTTCCCCAAGCTCTTTTTGGGTATTTATGAGGCGGTAAATAGCGGTGATGTAGCCCGCGCCATGGAGCTGGAGACCCGTTTTATCGCCTATGCCGACGTATTATTCACCTACGGGCTACGGCCGTCGTTTGAAACCTTGATGAGAGAGCAGGGCCTTGCGCCTTACTGCTTCCGCGAGCCGCGCCAAACATTTGATGAGGCTACTGCCCGCGAATTCCTGGAAGCGGTCCGTCCCAAGGTCGCGGCAATTGAAGAGGCTGTTGAAGCTGGCGGGAGATGAATGCACCGTCCCGCCGAAGAGGGAGAAACTTATGAAAGAGCCAGAAAACAACGACTATTTTCCCCTGTCCGAGTATCAGCAGCGACTCGGCCGCCTGCGCAGTGAGATGGTCAAGGCTGGGATGGATGCTGTACTGCTGTCCACCGAACCCAATGTTGTCTACTGTACTGGTCTGCTGGATGGTTACTGGATAGCTACGATGCACGATGATGTGCAACTGGCGCTGATAACTGCTGACCCTGCTGATGAGCCGACGCTGTTTGTGCCCGATAGTCTGGAGCAGACCGCTCAGACCAGTTGTATCAGCGACATTCGCGTGTGGAGTCAGTTCAGTGGCGGGACAACCAGGGGATCGGTGGCCACGGTGGCGGATGGCTTTGCCGATCTTAATCTGACAAAGGGACGAGTGGGACTGGAGATTGGACCCCATGACCGTCCCGGAATGTCTTTGCCCTTTTTTGAGGAGCTCCGGGCGGCATTGCCGGCAGTGGAATGGGTTGACAGCACCGAGGTGATGAAGCAGATCCGCAAGATCAAATCACCGCGCGAGATCCAAAAGTTCAAGACGGCCTGTGACATTAGCTGCCAGGCGTTTGCTGCCGGACTGGACGCTATTGAACAGGGTATGAGCGAGAAGGAGCTGGGGCACATTATTGCCCTGGAGATGGCCCGCCAGTCTCCGGATGTGTGTGTTAACCATCCTTGGGTAATCTTTGTCCATTCCAGCGGGCGCGGGCCGGCGGCCTATGATGGGATTCCGAGCGGCTATCGTTTCCAGAAGGGCGACACCGTCTATATTGATGGCGGGTTTGTCTATCAGGGCTATGGGGCAGATATGATACGCTGCGCGGTGATAGGAAAGCCCACCCGGGACCAAGAGCGCTATTATTATGCCTCGCGCGACGCTAATATGGCGGCGCTTAGATATGTCCAACCGGGCATTACTGGGGCGCAGCTTTACCAGTTTTGGGCTGAGACGGTCTGCGAGCTCGGGTTTGAGGAATCGCTCCGCAGTCAGCAGCAAGCCGACTGGGACTTCCTGGGCCATGGTATCGGTCTGACTATCCACGAGCTACCCCTGCTCAACTCCACCTGCCAGGACGTGCTGGAACCGGGCATGGTGATGGCTATTGAGGGGAACGTCTTTGACAAGTTCCCTTTCCGTGAAACTACTATCTCGCTGAAGAATGAGGATAACGTAATGGTGACAGAGGATGGCTACGAGTGGTTGACGCCGCTTTCTACCGAGTTAGTGGTGGTTGAGTAGAGAGGACGTCATTGGGGTGTAGCTGCATCTGACAAGGAGGAAGCAGATGCAAGGTAGCACAGAAAGCCTGCCGGGCAGCAACATTGATTTCCGCAAAATCTATGAGGAAATCTACGGGTCGTTTACCTACAATGAAGGTATGGAGATAGACCCAGACAGCACCGCGCTGGTGATCGTGGATATGCAGCCGAGCCTGACCAGCTCGCAGGTGGGCATGGGCAGGGCCTACAACCAGCTTCTGAAAATCAGCACCGACTATTTTGATAGACGGGTACAGGAGCTGGTCATTCCCAACATTGCCCGGCTCCTGGAGTTTTTTCGGGAAAAGGGTATGATGGTGGTGTACATAGTGACCTGGTCGGAAACTGACGACCTCTCGGATATGCCCGATTACCAGAAGCGGAGTATCCAGCGCTGGGAGGATGTCTACGGAGAGCAACTCTACCGCAAGTGGAATGAGGGGATGGGAATATGGGACGAGATTGCCCCCCGCGAACACGAGCTGGTTCTGCCCAAACGAACCGGTTCGGCCTTTGTCTCGTCAATGCTGCCCTTTTGCTTGCAAAACGCCGGTATCAAGACAGTGGTGCTGACCGGTTGCAACACCAATGGCTGTGTATTTGAGACGGCGGCGGTCGGCAAGAATATGGGCTATGAGTTTGTTGTGGCCAGCGACGCAACTGCTTGTTTCGCTCCGGTCCTGCAGAATCAAGCGGAGGCGTGGATCGCCCGACACTTCGGGATCGTGGCGACTACAGATGAGACTATCACCTTGCTAAAAAGCAGTGAGCGAGGGACATAAAGTGAAAGAGATCAAGTACGCTGACTTTCCACTGAATGAGTATCAGATGCGCGTCCAACGTGTGCAGCAGGCCATGGAGCAGACTGCTCTGGATGCCCTTGTTATCACCGATCCGGCCAATTTGCGCTATCTGTTTGGCTTTCAGAATCTGCTGCAACTGTCGGCCACGCGGTTGTTTGCCGGGGTGTTTCCCCGCGAGGCGCCTGAGCAGGCCACGCTGTTTATTCCTCACGACTGTCAGGATGCACCACAGAGTTGGGTTGAGAATGTCATCTTCTGGAGCGCAGGCCAGGAGCCACCGTTTGACGATCGCGCCGCAGATATCGGGATAGTCGCCGAGCGTATCCAGGAGCTGGGGCTAAACGAAGGCCGGCTTGGACTGGAGCTGGGCGCAGGGATGCGTCTGGGGATGCCCGTGGAGCAATTCGACCGCCTCCGAGCTTTGCTATCAAAGGCTGATATCATTGATGCCGCCCCAATTTGGTGGTCGGTTAGGCGGATCAAATCGGAGGCGGAGATCGCGGTGCTGCAGCGCATAACCTCTATAAGCGCTAAAGCTATCAATGATGCCCTGGAGCATTTGCACGAGGGGATAACTGAACGCGAGCTTTATTGCGAAGTTCATAGCAGGATGTTTGCCGAGGGCGCTGATGGCCAGTCGCTTCTCGGAGTCTTGTTTGGGACTGAGGGGTGGCGGAGGGCTAATATGGCCCCAACCGACGAACGTGTATTGGAGACAGGCGACTGGGTCTACCTGGATGGCGGCGGGATGTTGCAGGGTTATTCGGCGGATATCTGCCGAATGGGAGTATTGGGGAAGCCCAGCGGTGAGCAGCAGGCTGCTCTTGACGCAGTGGAAGCTGCCAACGAGGCGATGATTACTGCCATCAGGCCGGGCGTGCCCTGCAGTGAGATATACCGGGCGGGCCGAGCTGTCCTGGAGGAAAGAGGTTGGGGAGGGGCGATTGGGTCACTGTCTATGGGGCACGGTATAGGTCTGAACGTTCACGAGATGCCCGATATCAACCTCTACAACGACGAGCCGCTGGAAGAGAATAGTAAGGCCGCACCCGGCGAGACATTAGGAGGATGCCCAGATGAGTCTCAACGACAATCCCTATGTCAGAGCTGTGGACGATGTGGTAGTTTGTGATAGTCCCGGCCGACGGCACCGAGCATTTCCCACGGCTGTTAGACTGCCGAACGATGATGTCCTGGTGGGCTATCGAGTGGGCAGCGACCATCATATGACGCTGGACGGCGCCTTTTACCTCACCCGGTCGCGGGATAACGGGCGCACCTGGTCAACGCCGGTCGTCCACACAGCGATCCCCGGCTGGGACGTG
>JALGTJ010000077.1 GCA_029821415.1 Candidatus Zipacnadia bacterium | reverse complement strand
GCAGATTGGCGATGGCCGCCCGGGCCCGATGTTCCAGCGGCTTATAAATCAGTTCAGTGAGGATGTTGGAGTAGACATCATTGCCCAGACCAAGGCCTTCGCTGCCGAGGTTGCGGCGGAGGTCGGAGACCTCTCCGGCGTCGACGCTTACCGCTTCGGCAAGAAATCAACTGAGTAGTCGCATAAGGAGTACTGCCATATGAAAGCTGCAGTCTATTATGGGCCAGGAGACGTCCGGGTAGAGGAGCGCCCCGAGCCGGTTGCCAGCGAGGATAACCTCGTCGTCCAGATCAATTGCTGTGCGATATGTGGAACTGACGTCAAGCTGGCTACCATCGGGCATCATCGGGCTAAGCCGGGGCGAATCATCGGCCATGAGCTGGTTGGACATATCGTGCATGTCGGCCGTAACGTCGCTGGGTTTGCTGAGGGCGAGCGAGTGACTATGGCAACGTCGGTGGGCTGTGGGAAGGCGAACTGCCCGTACTGTGCGCGAGGGTTACACAACTTGTGTCCTGATGCCTTGCCCATTGGCTTGGGTGTTGACGGTGCGCTTGCGGAGTTTATGGCGGTACCCCCGCAGGCGCTGCCTGGAGGCAATGTAGTGAAAGTTCCCGATCGCGTTCCGGATGAGGCTGCGGCTCTCTCTGAACCGATGAGTTGTGCTATCAATGCTCAGGAGATCGTCGGTGTCAGCGCGGGCGATAGCGTGTTGATAATCGGTGGGGGGCCGCTGGGAGCGATCCACGCTGAGCTGGCTAAGGCTGGTGGCGCGCGTCCGGTGATGATCTCAGAGTTCTCCGAGGTGCGACTGGAAATGCTGCGCGGGTTTGCAGATGTCCTCGTCATTGATGCGGCCAACGAAGATGTCGGCGATGTCGTCGCGCAGAACACGGACGGCTTAGGTGCGGATGTGGCGGTGGTGGCTGCACCCAATCGCCAGGCCCACGAGGCCTCAATCAACCATGTGCGTAAAGGCGGCGCTGTGAGTTTCTTTGCCAGCCTGCCGAGTGGCAAGTCAGAAGTCACTCTTGATAGCCGCATCATCCACTACCGGGAACTGCGCCTGTGTGGAGCATCTGACTCGCGCCCTGAGCATGTCCGGAAAGCTGTTGGGCTGTTGGCCGACGGTAAGATTGACTATGACAAGATCGTCACTCATAGAGTGTCGTTGGCGAATCTCCACGAGGGTTTTGAGTTGATGAAGCAAAGGCAGTGCCTAAAGGTGTTGGTTTTCCCATCTGGACAGGAATCGCAATGAGACGACCGGAGGTAGTTCAATGAGTGGTAGGCTGGATAAGCGAGTTGCGGTTATTACTGGTGGCGGCCGTGGTATCGGCGCGCAGATCTGCCGCACTTTTGCCGAGGAGGGCGCGGTGGTGGCTGTGCTGGATATTCAGCAGGAAGCAGCTGAGCAGGTCGCCGAAGAGATCCGGGGCAGTGCCGGTCAGGCCATAGCCATGGCCTGCGATGTGACTAACCGTGACGATGTGGAGCAAGCCGCTGACCAGATCGAGCGAGAGCTGGGTCCGTTGAACGTCTGGGTCAACAACGCCGGCGTCTCCTACATCTTGCCGTTTCTGGAGTGTACGGATGAAATCTGGGACCGGACCCTGAATGTTAATCTGAAGGGCGCCTTCCTGTGCTGTCAGGCGGCGATTCGACGGATGCTGTCGCACCAGGGCGGTGTCATTATTAATATGTCCTCGCAGTCAGGAAAGGTAGGCAACAGCCACTACGCCGCTTACTGTGCCAGTAAGTTTGGCATCATCGGCCTGACCCAGTCGCTGGCGGTGGAGTTCGCTGCTCAGGGCATACGGGTCAACGCAATCTGTCCGGGAGTTGTGCCCACGCCGATGTGGGATACACAGATTGAAGACTATGCCCGTAAACGCGGCCTGAAACCTGAAGAAGTTATGTCTTACTTTGAGAGCAAGATCCCGATGGGGCGGATAGGAACGGCCAAGGATGTAGCACACGCTGCCCTGTTTCTGGCCAGTGACGAGGCGGATTACATAACTGGACAGGCTCTCAACGTTTCCGGCGGATCAGTGATGCACTGACCCGATATAATAGGTTGCTGGGGGCAACCATCTTCAAGCTCAGACATACAAAGTTCGTTGAATACTAACCAAGAAGGTGCTGCTATGCCATTAGTGACTGATTATCAGCAAGTCAAAGACATCTACAAGGAGGCAGCCGAGTTGGGTGTCGCTCTGCCGGCCTTCTGTTGTGAGGACCGCGCAACTCTGGAGGCCATTTTGGCCTCAGCAAAGGAGAAAGGCGAGGAGTTGGGTGTTGAAGACCTTCCCATCTTGCCGACATTCACAGTTCGCTACCCGCCATGGAGTCAGATGAAGTTGATTACAGCCTGCGGGGACCCGGTGCTGGGCATTCGGCTTATGCTTTCTGACCTGGAGTTATTTGCCAGTGAGGATAGCCCCTACGGGAAGCTGCGAATCGCGCCTAACGTAGACCATGCCTTCCCCTGGCTGGATGGCGATATCCTGGATGGCTTTGTCGATCGGGTAGCTGGAATTATGTTCGATGCCAGCGAACGTCCCTTTGAAGAGAATATCAAACTTACCGCCGAATATGTCGAGAAAGTCCATGGCCGTGTCGTTGTTGAGGGAGCGGTAGACGAACTATATGAGGCAGACGGCATGCAAACAAAGAACGAACTGACAACCGTCGCCCAGGCGCAAAGATTCCTTACCGAGACCGGTGTAGACATTCTTGTTCCAAACGTGGGCAGTGAGCACCGAGCCACCAGCCAGGAGATAGAATATCGTTCCGACCGGGCCAGAGAGATCAGTGCAGCCGTTGGCAAGATACTATGTCTGCACGGCAGTTCCTCGTTGCGTATGAGCTCCGCCGCCCACCTGCCTGACGACGGCTTTGTCAAGGTCAATATCTACACTACACTGGCAGTTAGCGGCGGACAGGCAGTGGCGCGGCACGTGCTGAATAATCTTGGCAATATCTTCACTGAGGCTCAGCTCAAGGAGCTTGTAGACGAAGGCGTAATTGGCGAGATAGCCGCGTCGCCCGAATTCGGTGACAATGAAGCGCCCATAAAGCCCAAACTGGCTGCTGTGACTAATCCCTCGCGCCGTGACGCGTGGTTTGTGGCAGTAAAGAACCGGTGCAAGGAGTACCTGGATCTGTTCCACTACCAGCGATATGCTCAGTGATAGCCCTTCAGAGGCCCGTGCGGGGCCGCCGTCGCCCCTCCTCCAGCCGACTTCTGCCTCGTCTACGGGGCGAGTTCGTCTACTTGCTATGGTGGTGCTTGGCTTCGGGCTGACCTGGATTTTGGGCTACTGGATCGTCCAGGCCGAGATTGTCGTTCTGGCGTGCCAGGTGACCGAGGCAGTGCCCGGTTCTGTTGGCTATCAATCCGGTGCTACGGCGGGTGCCGTTCATTCGGCGATTGTCCAACGCCGAGTTAGTGGTGGTCTACCTACTGGTGACGGTAGCCACCACTATGTTCGGCTGTGGGATCGTCCGGTTCCTGCTGTCCTGCCTCACTGTCCCTTACTATTATTCTACCCCCGCTCGTCCCCTGGCGCAGCTAGCCGCTTATTCCCGGGTGGCTATCGCCGACCGACCCGATGGTCCACCAGTGGTTGTGGGAGGCCTCGCCCTTCGGCAGCGTTCCCTGGCGGCCCTGGCTGGTGCCGATAGTTGTCTGGGCAGGATTCTTTGTGCTTATGGGCGGGACGCTGCTATGCCTGGTCTCGTTGCTGTCCCGAGATTGGATTCACCACGAGCGGCTGGTGTTTCCCCTGGTCAGGCTACCTTTGGAGATACTGGGGGGTTCGGCTGGCCAATCGTTCTTCCGTCACCCCGCCACGTGGATTGGGGTAGCGGCGGCTGTGCTTGTCAATGCGATAGATATCTTGCGGACCGTAGTCCTGGGCGTCGGTACAGGTGGTGGAATTCGCCTGTCCGTAGGCGCGCAGATAAAGAAATATCCGTGGGCGGCGGCCTTTCCTATGACTGCGTTTGTGCGCCCGGGCCTCATTGGGCTGGGCTACCTGGTTTCAACCGAGCTGGCTTTCTCCATCTGGTTCTTCTATCTGTTCCACAAGTTACAGGCTCTAATAGCGGCCGGTAGCGGTTATCGGCTCAGCGGAATGCCTTTTGCTCAGGAGCAGGGCATAGGAGCTTATGTGATTGTTGGGTTGATACTGCTATGGAAAGGGCGGACGGCCTTCCGCCAGGCATGGCGAGGTTGGTGGAGTCAGGATGACGCTGCCAATTCGACGCAGGACAATCAGCGGTGGCTGTTGGTAGCGCTGGTGGTGGGAATTGGTGGCATGCTGGTGTTTATGATCGCAGCGGGAATGCAGCCCTGGTTGGCGGCGCTGTACCTGGGCATTTTGCTGCTGGTTGCGCTTACATATGCCCGTATCCGCGCCGAAGCCGGTATTCCCCTGGTGTGGGCCTATCCCTATGGGCAGCAATACCAGAGTATTTGGAACTTCGCGGGGGCTGCGAGGCTGACTAATTCCGGCGCTTCGCTAGCCTCTCCCACGATCTTTGCTCTGCTGCAGGTTCTGGCCCGGGGCTACTTTCCAAGTGTCTCCGGCTACGAAATTGAAGGCATAAACCTGGGGGAGCGGACGGGCGCGCGCTGGGGGGATATAGCCTGGTCTTTGCTGCTAGGGATAGGCTTCGGCGCGGTGGCCGGTATTATTTTTCATCTGCGCCCCTACTATGCCCGCGGAGCCGCTGGCCTGCGGGGAGGGATTTGGGGCTGGCAAAACGCTCGGCAGGAGTTCACCAGAGTCCTGCAGGCCGGCACCACCCCGGAGCCGAACCGTATGCCCAAGATAGTAGCCACTTCATTTGGCGGCCTGTTTGTGTTGGCCTTAAGCCTTAACGGTCGCCCGCGCGGCCTGGTTCACCTTCCCTCTGCATCCTATCGGCTACCTGGTAGCCTGCAGTTACGGCTCGCTGGTGTGGGCGCCGTTCCTGCTGGTGTGGCTGCTGAAGACTCTGATACTGCACTATGGGGGCGCTGGGCTGATCTGGGGCCTGTTAGCTGCTGTGTTGGGTGGCCCCTTCCTGCGCTGGGGAGTGTGGTTTGGGTGAGGTGGCACCTTACGTGTCTTGAGGATGATCCAACTGCCCTAAGAGTTGCCAGCAAGCGCTTCTCCCCTCATCTGCAAGCACTGGCACAGCCAAGCGCTACCAGGGTTCTGCGCTAGGTCTTCACGTACACGTACACTTCCAATTCATCAATGGTGGCTGTACCTTCGCTCTGGCCTTGTGCCGGAAGCAAGCGGACTGTGAGCTCATTATCCCCATTGATGATCGGCGGGGCCAGCATCCCCCAGTCCAGGTCTATAGTGTACTCATAGAAAGCATCCAGCGGGCGACCCTGCCATTCGTTCTGCCCCTCACTGTAGAACTGGCGCAAAATATAGTTATCCGGGACCACAGTACCGTTGAGCTGGATTTCCAAGGCCTCGTCTTCGCCGAGGCCTACTGCCTTGAACTGCAAAGTGGCCCGCAGGTTGGGGTTGCTCAAATCCTCGGCCAACCGGAACCGCTGGCTGCCCTGGGGGGCCGACTCGGTGCGGTCCAGCACGATGCGATCATCCTTTGCCTCGCCAGTCGGCGCCCCATTCTCCCATAACCGATAGAACCGGTAATGGCGGTCGTGTTTGGCTATATCCTGCGGATCGGCCAGCTTGCCCAGGTAGCCTAAGGCCGCTGGCCACATGTAGGTAGGCCACGACGTGGTTCTTCCGATCCGTCTGCCCCAGTGGTACTGGTAGTTGTAGGCTTCTACTCCGTCAGCGCCATAGGCGTAAAAGTTCTCACAAATGATAGGATGGATGGCGGGGTATATCTTGCAGTTGGTGCCCTCCGCCAACTTGACAAAATCCTCGGTCCGTGCGTTGAAGTCAGTATAGAAAAAATCGGAAGGGACTACGTAATCCACCAAACCCTCCTTGATCCAGGTGGCTACATCAAAGCCCAGATAGTCACACTCCTGCAGTGTCTGGGGTACACGCACTCCCAGAACCAGTCGCTCGCGTCCGCGACGCTGGGCAGCCGCATCTAACAGTTGCCGGGTCTTTCGGGTGAAATCGGTCAGCAAATGCGCATTCTGCCGGCCCTCGCCGGGCTCAAACATATGGCACCAGCGCATATAATCAAGCTCAATACCATCCACATCATAAGAGGATAGCAGTTCCTTGATATAGGCCAGTATCTCTTGGCGAACCGGTTCGTAGGCATAATTAACCGCCGGCCCTCCTCTTACCCCCTTCAACTGCCACTCCGGATGGTCGCTGATGAACCGACCCACGGCCCCACCATGCCGGTCATTCATCCGGAAACAAGCGATAAACTCCATATCGTGCTGATGGCAACGGTCTATCATAAGGTCCACCGGGTCGTAGCCCGCCTCGGATAGGGTCACGTACCCTTGCCCCCAATAGAAGGGGTCCGGCATGACCTTGGACGGTACCATTGCCAGGAATCGCGCCCAGACGACTGTTGCCAGGGCATCTACTCCCGCCGCCGCCAGCTCATCTACCGAAGTCTCCATGATGCTCTTCATTGCCTCAGCATCCATTGTGCCCAGGTGAGCAGCCGAACTCCAAAACTCAGCGAATGCGTTCCCCGAGTCGCTGTTGAACAGAATGTGGCGCTCATGGTTGTCTGCTTCTACTGGACTCACAACCAGTACACCTCCCACAAGTAGTGCCACTGCTACCAGCATATTGGCAGTTCCCCAACTACACAGCGTACCATAACGCTTGCTCATTTCGATCACCCTAAGGCAGCTGCCTCACGGATTGCTATCGCACCGACTGCTATTCTGCTCGTCTCTTATCCGAGGACCGCAGATTTGTCTATCCGGCGGTATTCGCCTGCTTTCAAACTGAGACTTGCCAGGTGCAGTCTGCTTATCCGTACTCGGCGCAGGTTGATTACTGACAGCCCCACGGCCTCGCACATACGGCGGATCTGCCGGTTGTATCCAGTATGCAGGACAATGCGCAGCAGCGCGGTATTCTCCTGGTGTTGCCTAATGTTATCCACTGAAACGCGGTCGGCCTGGAGCAGTTCGCCATCGGCCTCAATGCCCTTGATGAAAGTGGCAATTATCCTGTCTCGATCCAAGCCCGCCGGCGGGCAGTGCACCAGCACTTCGTACTCCTTTTCGTGCTGGAAACTGGGATGCATCAACTCGTAAGCCAGTTGCCCGTCGTTAGTCAGCAGGATCAAGCCCTCTGAGTCCATATCCAGGCGACCTACCGGATATACCCGGGGGCTGCTGGGCACCAGGTCAGTGACCGTTGGTCGACCATGCGGGTCAGAGGCAGTGGATATTACTCCTGTAGGCTTATACAGCGCGTAGTAGACAAGTTGTTCGGACTGTGGTGAGACTGGCTTACCGCACACAGTAACCTCGTCGGTTGTGGGATCAATTGTCATCCCCAGCTCCGCCGGCTGGCCGTTGACCAGCACATTCCCAGAGCGAATACGCTCATCAGCTTTGCGCCGCGAGCATATCCCTGCATCAGCGATGAATTTGTTCAGGCGCACTATGGCCATAGCCGGTTCGCGGCGGAGCCATCGATTGGCGGTTTAGGGAGCCATCGCAAAGATGCGGTCCATTGCCCGCGAGGTGGCGAAGACCAGCTCGTCAGGGGCATGTTGGTAGGGAGGCATCATCTCGGCAGTGCACCAGCCGTCATAGCCGACCTCCTGGAATGCCGCCATTACCTCCGGCCAGTTGACATCGCCCTCCAGTAAGTCGCAGAAGCCGTCCATGGTGCCAACGCTGCGCTTGAAGTCCTTGAAATGGACGCGGACGATGTGCTCGCCGAGGATGCGGATCCACTGCTCGGGAAAGCCCGTGGGCACCATATTGCCGACGTCCATATAGAAGCCGACCCGCTTGCTGCCGATCTCTTCAATGAATCGGCGCATCTCCAAAGGGCTGAGCAGGAACATATTCCAGACGTACTCCAGGCCTATTGACACCTCTAGCTCCTCGGCAAGTGGGGCTAGTTCCTTCATTGCGACCAGCGCTCGCCCATACGCGGTCTCATAAGGAACAACAGGGGAGTTAGGTATAAAGCTGGCCCAGACACATCCAGGGATGACCAGAACTCCATCCACACCCACCATGTGCGCCCCACGCAGGAGCGTCTCAGTGATTTGCATAGCCTTGTTGCGTTCTTCGGGATCGTCGGCGGTCAGTGAGTAGTTCCAGTACAGGCCGCAGGCAACCCCCGAAATTTCAATGCCTACCCGGCGGGCCATCCCCACCACCCGTGGAGCATCTTCCTGCAGCGACTGCATACACAGCAGCCCCAGGTCACTTTGTGAGCCCTGTTCGTCGTCCTCGTTGAGGGCTATCTCAAAGCCCTCGAATCCCGCCTCCTTGGCCAGTGACATTCTATCGGTCAGCGGCATATTGGCAGGGAATGACCATTCACTAATGCTCTTACGCATACAGATCCCTCCTTGGACCAGTTTTTAGCAAGCTGCCGGCAGCCCTTCGCTTATCCCGCCGGCTTAACCTATTCAATGGCGACAATTTGACCGGTTTGTGCTGACTGCTGTTCGGCCAGCACCAGCTCGACAGCTTGGCGGGCAGACTGTGGGGTGACCCGCTGGGGCGGTCGGTCGTTTTCCATACAGTCGACAAAGTACATTATCTCCCGCTCGTAGCCGGCCTGCTGGACATAATCCGGTGTATACGGTTCGCCCTCAGTGGGGTAGAAGGTGAGCGGCGGATCGTTGGCCAGCGACAGTTCCAGTAGGCCCTTATCACCCAGCACCTGGAAACCCATCTCAAAAGGTACTGTTGGGGGCATCGCCCAGCCGCCTTCCGCAGTGCACAGCAGGTCCAGCAGTGCTCCACCACTTAATTCACTGTCCAGCAGCCAGCCACCCTCAGACCATGTCGGGGGCGGCGAGAGGCGAGTGAACTTGGCCGAGGCCACTCGGCCCAAGTCACCGTTGCTGACCATCTCAGCGAGCACCTCGTACTCCGGCCAGAAGCGAATGCACTGGCCAACGAACAGCATACGTCCAGTCGCCTCGGCGGCTGAAATCATCCGGTCGCAGTCTTCCACAGTGCGCCCCATTGGTTTTTCTACAATACAGTGGCAGCCTGCTTCCAGAGCGGCTACTGCTACATCAGCATGGCAATAGGTCGGCGCGCATACGTCCACGCAATCTAACTCCTCGTTGGCCAGCATGTCCTCTAGACAAACATAGCGGTGCTGCGCCGAAAGATCCAAGTCAGTGGCCTCACCGATATTGCCGCCCACGGCCGGGACAACTTCGGCAACTTTGGCGGGATTCTCATCGCATACCGCCACTAACTCGACGTTATCCAGGCTCTGATGGATAGCGAAATGCTGTTGCCCCATAAAGCCCATTCCGACCAGTCCCATTCGAACCATCGTAGTTTCCTCCCATCACCTCAGTGATAGACTGTTCCATGTTTAAGATAGATATTCGCCGATTGGCTGTTAGAATCCTTCATGACTTTGCTTGCCCGGCTGCCCCGGTTAGCTCCAGCCAGCGTCTGACCACAGCAGCGACTGCCTCCAGGGCTTTGACCATCTGTAGAGGCAGCCACAGAGTATCATCAGGGTCAACGAGTCGCGCAGCCAGGTCTGATCCGAAGGCGCGACCCAGCGCGCTGGCCACGTTGACCTTGGCAATGCCCAGACTAATAGCGCGGCGGATATCCTGCTCGGGAGTGCCCGACCCGCCGTGCAATACCAGGGGTACTTCCACTAACTTGCTGATCTGGCTCAGCCGGTGGAAGTCCAGATTGGGTCGTTCGGCATAGATACCATGGGCATTGCCGATTGATATGGCAACCGCATCAATGCCGGTTTCAGTCACGAACTGGGCGGCTTGTTCGGGGTCGGTTAGTGTACCGGTGTGGGGGCCTTCAATGGAGATGTCATCGGCCCGGCCTACTGCTCCGATCTCTCCTTCGGTATCGGCGCCGGCTTGCCGCGCCATTTTCACAGCCCGGCTGGTCAATCTGACATTTTCGGCAAAGGGCCGGTCGGAGGCGTCCAGCATCACTGAGGTGAAGCCGGCCTCCAGACATTCCGCTACCATTGCCAGACTGTTACCATGATCCAGATGGATGGCTACCGGGATTGACAGTGGCGCCGCTTCGGCACGGGCAATTCGGCCCAGGATCGCCGGCGGAAGCAGTGGGAATTCACCGGGGCTGCTCATCAATATTACGGGAGCATTCAGTTCGGCGGCTACGCGTAGAACAGTGTGGATTGTCTCGGCATTCCACACGCAGAACCCAGGCACCGCATAGCCCTGCTGGCGAGCTTCACGCAGCATCTGGCCGGTACCAACGAGTGGCATTGGTTGCTATCTCCTCTGGACGATAATGAGTGGGGCGAGAATTGGGCGAAAAGTGCCCTCAGCATATGCTTGCTGGTGCTTGCTGTCAAGCCGCGGTTGGTCACGGGGCAATGGTTGAAACTGCTGCTTGCCCGCCGAAGGTGGCTCGCGCAACAGTCTGCACGGATACAATCCGGACGTAGAGGATTAAGTGGCCGATCTATAGAAACGGAAACCATGGCCGAGCAATAAGCATTGGCCTGGTTGATGGACGAGAATGAGAGAAGGTCGGGAGGGCATAATATGAAAGCATTTCGTATGGCCCAGACGATATCGCTGACGGCAGTGGCTGTCGTTCTGGTACTGGCTGGAGTAGGGATAGCGGACGAGCAAGTCCCCGAACTTCGGATCACCACCGCACAGCGTAACTTCCTGCCGGGCGAAGCTCTAACCTTCAGTGTTTCGGTGCCGGCTACTGCGGGGGAGGCTGACTTGCGGGTCAATCTCTACCAGGACGGCTGGCGGCAGAGCCTGGTGCGTATGCGGGTGCAGGGCCCGGCTGAGTTGACCCGCACGGTGCAAGTTGGCTGGCTGCGCAGCGGGGACTACGTCCTGCGCGCCAGATTGCAGACGACTGATGGGGCAACCGCTGCGGCTGCCACTATTGGGATTTATCCCAATCCCTATCGCAACTCGTTCTTCACCTTCCTATATGCAGTTGAATGCGGGGCCACTGGCGACAATGATGAGCCTTTTGTCCCCGTCCTATCTGATCTGAAAAGTCATGGGGTAGATTGCGGCTTCTATGTATCATGCTCCTCGGAACAGCCGCGGTTCTACAATCATGCGAGGAAGTACGGCATCAGCTTCACTGGCTTTTGTTCCACAGTTTACAATGACTCTGACTATCCCCCGGGCACCCCAAAGGCCCAGATACGTAGAGAATGCATCCAAGGCAGTGACGGGGTATTACAGAGCTACTGGGGGCATCCTCTTCGTTGCTTCAATCGCCCTGACCAACACGCTTATGGGCGAGAACTAATGAGGACACGAGTTCCGCAATATATGCTGGACCCGGGCGGAGCACGGGCAGTCGTCTTAGATGACGAGATTGGGCTTAACTACATTTCCACCTTCACAATAGGCTGCTATTGCCCCTATTGCCGCTACGATTTTCGCCGCAAGTACGGCTGCTCGCCGCCGAAGGAGGACTATGCACTACAGTTCGAGCCGGGTCTGGTAGAAGACGACAATCTGTGGTTGCAGTGGTATCGGTATCGCTGCCGCGTCATCCCGGATTATTACGGAGACATCGCGCGGGTACTGCGTCGTCGGAGCCGGCCAGGGCTAGTGATAACTGCTCAGCAGAATACAGGGTCTTGCCCCTATAGCGGAGCTGACCTGGAGAACTATACTGACTGGCAGGATGTCATCAATATCCACGCCTACCCGGACGTACATCCTCTTACTATGACCTCCTTCAGCTACGACTTGTGGAATATGGCTAACGTCCTGGTGGAGCCCGCCCACCGCAAGCCCATCTGGCTTATGGGCCAGGCCTTTGCCGGCCGCGAGGGCGTTCAGCCTACCACTTATATTAAGGAACAACTCCATCTCGCGACAGCTTCGGGGGCAAAGGCAGTGGGTTTGTTCCTATACAATCTCCTGCCGGAATGGGCCCTGACTGCTCACCCCCAGCGGTGGCGACAGGTGGGTGACCTATTCCTGCAGATCCGGGCCTTGGGTCCACTGTGGACTGCCGCCGAACGCATCGCGCGTCCGGTAGCGCTTATGTCTTCCTTCACCACAGATGCCTTTATGAACGCGTGGGGCCTGGAAGAGGGTCAGTGGTACCAATGGCACCTGGGTGAGCAGGCTCACGCCGTATTAATGGCCGCTCATATTCCCTCGGAGATAATCGGGGAGCAGGCAATCCGCATCGGCAAGGCCAGTCAATATCAGGCTATTATTCTAATGGGTTGCCGCTACCTGCCGCGCAGCGTCGCTGTGGCCCTGCATGAGTACATGGACGCCGGTGGTGTAGTCTACGCCGATGAGGGCACACAGGTACCTCTGGAGGGCTTGCGTCGCCTTCCTTTCGGGTTCAGCGACTGGCGCGAGGTCGTCAGGCGCGAATGGGAAGGCAAGGGAGAGCGTGACCGCCGGCTGGTGTATGAAATCATCAATCAGCAGGCGGCATATCTGAGTAAGGAACTGGCCTGGGTGAAGCCCTGGTACAGGATTGATGACCCTGATGCTGTAGCCCGTGGCCTGGAAGTGCCTGGCGCGCGGGTCCTGTATGTGGTAAACAATGCGTTGCAATGGCAGGACAAAACGAGCCCAGAGAAGGACATTCTACAAGCCACCATCAGGCCTACGATCACGCTGTCCGAGTCAGGCTTGTATGTTTACGACCTGTGGGAACACCGCGCTGTGCCAGTACGGTACTCTGAGGGTACGACTTCGTGGCAGTGTGAACTGCCCGGTGGCGGGGGGACGCCGTATCTGATAACCCGGCAGGCTCTGGATAGGCCCCGTCTGGTATTGGCTCCAGACCGTCTTCCCGCTGGTCAGACGCTGCGCTACACTGTTCAGGTCCGCAACGTGGCAGGAGAGTCGGTAGCCGTTTCGGTGCCCCTGTCGGTGGAGGTTGTAGACCCAAATGGTAATCGGGCCGACGGCAGCGGGCCACAGGTCGCGCTGGGAGGCACACTATCGGTCAACCTCAGGATAGCTGATAACGCCATGCCGGGGCGGTGGCGCATAGTGGTGACTGATCTGGCGAGTGGGGCTGACACGAGCGCTGCGTTCGAAGTGTTTTAATCCGTCTGCGTCTGCCTGTGTGGTTTATTCAAGCCTTACCGTGTCCCGGCCCGCATCGTTAGTTGGGAACGGCTGCACCACCAGGAACTTGTGCGACTGCCGGCAGACAGATTTGCTTGCCTGGGTCAGCCAGTTGGGTGTATGGTCTGTTACTACAAAAAAAGAGAGTGATACTGATGAGGGGTGCCTTGATACCTGTCGTTACCGTAGCCCTGGTTATGGGTGTGATGTCCGGCGTGCCGAATCAAGCAGTATCGGCTGGGGTGGACGTCTACGAACTGGCTGCGGCTTCTCCGCGAAGAGTGCTATTCAGTGAGGATTTTGAAGGCCCGAGTCCCCAGAATTTTGAGCAGTGGTACGCCGGGCATGAGCTATTCACAGTCAAGGATTGCCGTCTCACCGATGAAGTCGCCCACAGTGGATCCCACTGCTTCAAGCTTACCTTCTACGCCAGCAAAGGTGGCACTACCTATTTCTGGATTCCGGTGCGTATCCCGCGCTGGTCGCAGTTGACTGTCACTATGTATGTAAAGACTGACCCGCCGGGTGTCAAGTACCAGGCGGGTGTGGGATGGGCGCATCCAACCGGGGGCTATGGTGGCAATGTGCTGTTGGGCGCTGAAGTGGAGACTGAAAGCGAAGGCTGGGAAAAGTGGCAACTGCGGTTAGTGCCGACACTGGATCCCGGCGACTATCTCCAGGGCTTGGCCATTTTCTGTTACCTGCCCGAAGATCAGGCTGTTACATATTACATAGATGACATCACCGTGGCAGGCCGTCTGCCGGACAATTACGCTGACTTGCACGCTGAAATCAAAGAGAATATTGATACTCAACGGGAACAGCAGACCCATCAGTTGTATGCGCGGCGCCTCAACGACCTGGCCAACCGGCTCAACCGGCTGCGAATGCGCTTTGCCGCAGCGGGTGCTCCTCAGCATCTGGACAGTTACGTAGCTCAGCAGTGGGCCAAGGTTGGTGAGCAGATTGAGGCGGAGTTCGAGCGCTTGGTACCGCCGGTCAATCAGCAGTTGCAGCAGTACCGGGAAACCGGTGAGATTGACCAGCGGCAAATCAACCCGCTGGAGCGCGATTTGGGCCCACTGGGCCTTTATGTGGATAGCTACAGCCAATTTGGGCGGTATGTCTCTCG
>JALGTJ010000076.1 GCA_029821415.1 Candidatus Zipacnadia bacterium | reverse complement strand
CCGGATCCGCTGACCGGCGAGGGGGGAGGGGAGTGGGACATTAAAAGTAACCGGATCATTGCCGCGCAGATTAATGCCTGCACCGACCCGGGCGAGCCGGTCATGACCTGGTGGCCGGGCTACCTGCTGGAGTCGGACGCTTCGATATTTCCGAAAATGGAGAATCACTTCGGCATAGGAGTGGCGAACCGTCTGACTTCTCAGCAATTGGATCGGTACCGTATCATATCTGAGCCGGAGATAGAGGCGCACCTGCAAGCGGGCACCACGCGTGTGGTCGTTCTGGGTAACTGGGTCAATCGTCCGTCCAAGGTTCGCTATCGTCAGTTGCTGGGAGAGTCGGGCTATGGGTTGGCCAGAAGAATCGGCGAAACCGAGATATACATACGTCTCCGTTACAGGTAAACTGAGCACATGGTTGAATAGGCAGCCAGCAATGGACCATGGGCAACAATACTTTGGTTCGACCTTGGCAGCGGCTGTGTGTGGCTGTGATGTATCGTCAAGATCGAACAACACACAATTGACTATGAGGAACTGCCGCCTCTAACATAGCATCAGTGTGGCATAGCGTTCTTGTTCAGGCTAGCAGGTCAGAAAGGAGTTCGTGTCTATGGCAGAACCAGAAGCGGTGTTGGACCAGATACTGGAATGGATTGAGGAACATATTGATATTGAGCATGTCCGGCAAGTTGAAAAGCGCCACCGTGATGTCGTCCATTATCGTCCGGTAGATCGTCCACCTGTATCAGTGGGTTGCGACCCCAGCCCGCAGTTCCCCTATTTCCCTTATGCCGAGGGTTTCCATGATCGGGTCAAGATGATGGTCAATGAGTTGGTGCGGCCGTTCTGTCACGACAAGGCTAACGCGGCGAGTGTCGTTAGCTCATTGGAGACAGGAGATGACTTTCCTCTGCAGATTCGTGCCAACTATGGAGTGACCATTATCGCCTCCCTGTTCGGCGCAGAAGTTGTTGTCAGAGACGGCAGTATGCCTTGGGTAAGGCCCATTGGACGGGAGGCCGTAGTAGCCGCTCTGGATAGGGGGATACCAGATCTGCACGGCGGACTTGGGGGGCGGGTCATGCAGACGATGGACTTCTACCGAGAGAAATTGGCTGACTATCCCCGGGCTCGCCAGGCAATTCACGTCACCCAACCCGACCTGCAAGGAACCTTTGATAATCTCCACCTGCTGTGGGGTAAGGATCTGTTTATGGGGTTGTACGATGAGCCGGAATTGGTCCACGAGGCGCTTGATCTGGTTGCTCAGACCTACGCTGCCTATCTGGCCGAAGTCAGGCTGCATACCACCGAGGATATCGGGGAAGATTGCATAGTGGTACATTGGGGAGTGCTGCGGGGTAATCTCATCCTCAAAAATGACACTCCGATTATGGTCTCGCCGCCGGCCTACGAGGAGTTCGTCCGCCCCCACGATGAGCAGATATTCGCGGCCTGCGGCCCCGGAGCGATCCACTTCTGTGGTAGTGCCGATCATTCCCGTGATGAGCTGCTGGCTACTCAGGGGTTGACCACCTTGGACCTGGGCCAACCCGAAATGAACGACCTAGAGGAATGGTACAGGCAAGCTCAAAAGCGCAAGATCTGCTTCATGCGCGTTCCGTACCCTGAAAAGGATATTCTCAGCGGTCAATATCGCCAGCAGTTCCCCACGGGGATGCAATTTGTGGCAGAAGTGGCCGATGTCGCCGCCGGCCGCCGGCTGATGGAGGCTGTCCACCGCTGAGGGCGTCAATGGGTAGCACTTTGAGCGGAGGCGAATGTGGAACTCACAGGTGTGCAGGAAAACGGCCCCTGACGGCGAAATATGGTATTAGCAGGCATGGTTGTGGTAGAATCTGTTTTCGGGAGGAGATATTATGTCTGATCTGCGCAAGCGGATAACCGAGGATGAAGGTTCGTTGCAGAAGTTGATGTCTTACATCCCGGGCTTTGCCGGCTACCGGGAGCGCCAGATTCGCCGCAAGGCTGACCAGATGGTGCGCGAATACCTGGTGGGCATGCTCGACGACATTCGGGAGGATATGGACGAGTTTCTCAACCGATGGGCTCGCGAGGAGGATCTGGCAAAGCTTGATGACCTGGATCGGGTCCGCCGCCGACTGGGTGAGAGTCGGGACAAGCTACGTTTTACCGACTACGGTTATACGGGCTGGTTCGACGCGGCCAAGATCCAACAATCAGAGCTTAACTCGCTGTACGATTATGACCTGGGGCTGCGTGAGCAGATCGTGGAGGTCGGCGGGGCTATCCAGAGCCTGGCGGAAGCCAGCGATGAGAACGTCGCCGAGCGCATATCCGAGGCGCTTGCGCAGATAGACTACCTTGCTGAGGCGATTGAAAAGCGCGGGGAGGTTACTGCCCGACTTATTCCGGAATAATCACCCCGGCACAGCACCGGCATCTCTGAGGATGGAGGCAAGCTGAAATGCGTGGCATACAAGTAATTGAATGGCGTGATGTTACCGGTGAGGAGATTGTCCACCGCGTGCCCGAAGAGGGGCCGGGCAATATAAGCCTGGGTGCGCAGTTGACTGTGCGCGAAAGCCAGGCGGCGGTATTCTTCCGCGACGGCCAGGCGCTTGACGTTTTTGGGCCGGGCCGCCATACCCTCACTGCCCTGAATCTGCCCTTTGTGCAGGATGCGATTAACGTGCCCTTCGAGGGCACCACACCGTTTCAGGCTGAGGTCTACTTCGTGAACATGCGCACCTTCACTGATATGAAGTGGGGGACCCCCCAGCCGGTAGCGTTTCGCGACTCTGAGTTCGCTATGGTCCGGCTGCGTGCTCACGGCCTGTACACAATGCGCATTAGCGATCCCCAGCTCTTCGTGAATATGGTGGTGGGCACCGAGCACCAGTACACCACGCCCCAAATTCAGGACTGGCTGCGCGACTTCATAGTTTCGCGCTTCAATGATACGCTCGGTGAGCAGGTTGATACGCTGCTGGATCTGCCTGAGATGTACGAAGAGCTGTCCGTGGCGGTTCGTTCCCGACTTGGCGAGGACTTCAACCGCTATGGCGGCGAGCTGATTGATTTTGTGATCAGTGCCATCATTCCGCCCGACGAACTTGCCGCGATGATTGACGAGCGAGGCGGAATGGAGGCGGTGGGTGACATGGGCCGATTCCTGCAGTTTGAGACGGCCCGCGCCATTCGCGAGATGCCGCAAGCCGGTGCCGGTGGTGCAGCCGGCGGCCCCGCCGCAGCCGGTGCCGGGTTGGGTGCCGGTGTAGGGATGGGAGCGGCGATGGTCTCAGCTCTGGGCGGCGCCATTCAGGGTGGGCAACCCGGCCAGCCAGCCGCAGCCGTCGCGGCAGCGGGAGCGGTGTGTCCTAACTGCCAGACGCCGACACCAGTCGGCGCCAAGTTCTGCCCCCAGTGCGGCCAGGCGCTGAGTGCTGGCTATTGCGCCAATTGTGGGGCGCAGCTTGCTGCGGGCGCGAAGTTCTGCTCCGAGTGCGGGCAGGCGGTGGGTGCTGCCCCGCAGCCGCAACAGCAGCAAAGCTCTTCTGGACAGCCGGAAGAAGAGGAAGAGAGTAGCGAAGAGGAGTAGGTCTGCCCGGCCAGGCGCGTAGCCAGTGGTAGCTATATTTTCTGCAAGGAGGACAACCGTGATTGACGAGGAGCTTTTGGAGATACTGGCTTGCCCCGCATGTAAGGGGCCGGTGGAGTTGCAGGAAGAGTGGATTGTCTGCCAACAGTGTGGGCTGCGCTATCCGATAAGAGACGGCATCCCCATTATGCTGGTTGGGGAAGCCCAGCCGGCTAAGCCCGACGGTGGTGAGCCAGATACCGCCGATTGACATCAGTGTGTGCATTGTCAGTTGGAATGTGTGGGAGGACTTGCATACTTGCCTGGTTTCGCTATTCGCCGGCAGTCATCAGGCAAGTTTTGAAGTTATTGTGGTGGATAACAACTCCAGCGACGGTACAGCCGCCAGACTGTCCGATGAATTCCCCCAAGTTAGGCTAATTGCCAACGCAGAAAACCGAGGTTTTGCTGCGGCCTGCAACCAGGCGATTGCGGCCAGTGGTGGCCGGTACTGTTTTCTGCTCAATCCTGATACAGTTGTCCCTGAAGGCGGATTGGATGAGCTGCTCCGCTTCGCTGACGAGCACCCCGAAGCCGGCGTAATTGGCCCGAAGTTGATCTACCCCGACGGCAGCCTGCAGTATTCCTGCCGCCGGTTTCCGACGGTCTCAGCGGCAATCTTCCGGGGCACTTTTCTGGAGCCGCTGGTCCCGGGGGCAAAAAGCGTGAGCTACTATCTGATGAGTGACTGGGATCACGGACAAGTTCGCCAGGTAGACTGGGTTTCCGGCGCGGCGATGTTGATCCGCCGGGAGCTGATTGACGACATTGGCTTGCTTGACGCGGGCTTTTTCTGGGGCTCGGAGGATGTGGACTTCTGTCTACGTGCCCACCGGGCCAACTGGGAGGTTGTCTATACGCCTCACCCCCAGATTATTCATACCGTCGGCCGCAGTGCCCAGCAGGCGGAGCTGAGTACCCTCGTGCATACTCATCAGAGTATGTATCGTCTTTACAGCAAGCACTGGAGCCGGTGGCTGGGCAGTCGCTGGCTCATCTGGCTGGGAGTCTGGCTGCGCGCGGCCGTACTGATGGGGCAGTGGCTGGTGCGGCGGCTGTTTGCGAGCACTGGTGGGGGGGCAAGTAGTCAGTAGCGGCCGATGCGAGGTGTCTTGCTCACTCCAGGCGCATATGCACGATGCGGGGCTTGCCGGGCGACCGCCGCTGCGGCGCGAACAACCTCACCAGTAATATCCCGGCCACGAATCCCCCGATGTGGGCCCAGAAAGCTACCCCGCCCCCGACTTGGCCCAGCGAGCCGACGCCCTGAAGAAGCTGCAGGGCAAACCATATGATGATAAAGAGGCTGGCGGGAAGGTCCACCAACGTGTACAGGAAGAATAGGAATACCAACGCGCGTACCGAGGCGTGGCGAAACAGTTTGTAGTAGGCCCCCAGCACACCGGCAATTGCTCCACTTGCTCCCACCAGCGGTATCTGCAGGCTCTCTCCGCCAGAGGGAAGCGCCCCCAGGATGGAAATGGCGCTGTGGGCAAGAGTCGCCAAGACCCCGCACGTCAGGTAGAAAACCAGGTAGCGCAGGTGCCCCATGCGATCCTCCACGTTGTCGCCGAATACCCACAGGAAGAGCATATTTAGGCCAATGTGCAGCAAGCCACCGTGCATAAACATTGACAGCAGCAGGCTGCCGCCGGCCCCAACATAGCCCAGCTCCCGAATAGTCGTCAGGGAGGCAAGATAAGCCGGTCGGAAGGCGTAGGCCTCGATGGCCGTCGGCTGGATTATCTGGTAGGCAAAGACCACTACGCAGGCGGCAATCAACGCGGTGTTGACGATGGGGTAATGGGCCGACTTGATGTTGTCGCGTATTGGTATCATATCAAGGGCAAAAATGGCGTGGCCCG
>JALGTJ010000075.1 GCA_029821415.1 Candidatus Zipacnadia bacterium | reverse complement strand
TGATATCATTGATAAGATGAACTACTCGGGGTACTTCCTGATTGTCAGTGATTTCATTCGCGAGGCCAAAAGGCGCGGCATCCTGGTAGGGCCGGGGCGTGGCTCAGCCACCGGTAGCATCGTTGCCTACTTGCTGGAGATCAGCGATGTTGACCCTCTACGGTATGGCTTGATCTTTGAGCGAATGCTCAACCCTGAGCGGGCCAGTCCGCCGGACATAGACCTTGATTTCCCTGATGACCGCCGCGAGGAAATCATCGAGTATGTCAAGGAAAAGTACGGTCGAGATCACGTTGCTCAGGTGGCAACCTTCAATACGATGGGTGCGCGGGCGGCTATCCGGGACGTCGGCCGGGTTATGAATATACCTTTGGATAAGGTTGATACTTTGGCCAAGGCAGTGCCCCCGGGCACAAGTTTGCAGGAGGCCTGCGAGCTGGTTCCCGAGTTGGCTGAAGCCCAGCAGGAAGATACCGAAATCGCGCGTATGCTGGGCATTGCCCAGCGCCTGGAAGGGCTGGCGCGACACGCTTCGGTCCATGCGGCGGCCGTAGTAGACTTTTTAGGGCTGAAGACTTTGACGGCCTGTGCCCGGGCGATAGAGGCTATCCGACAGAGTCAAGGGGTGGGGTTGGATCTGCTGACTATTCCGCAGGATGATCCAAAGACATTTGAGTTGCTGTGTCGGGGGGATACTATCGGGGTATTCCAATTGGAAAGCGAAGGTATGCAGACACTGCTGCGCAAGCTGCAGCCGGATCGCTTTGAGCATCTCATTGCTGCAGTAGCGCTGTACCGGCCGGGTCCTATGCAACATCTGGATGAGTTCTGCGAGGGGCGGCACGGAGCTGCTATTGAATACTTGCATCCTGCCTTGGAACCAATCCTGGAAGAGACCTATGGGGTAATCACTTACCAGGAGCAAGTTATGCAGATTGCAGTGAAGCTGGCCGGTTTCTCTATGCCCCAGGCGGAGATTATTATGCGGGCTATGGCTAAGAAGCAGCTCGGGAAGATGCAGCAGATGAAGCCGAAGTTCATCCAGGGCTGCATAGACAATGGCATAGGGGAGGGCGTTGCGCAAGAGATCTATTCGCGAATGGAGAGCTTCTCTTCGTACGGTTTCAATAAATCCCACTCGACGGCCTATGCACTGGTCGCCTATTGGACGGCATACCTGAAGGCTAACTACCCTAGCGAGTTTATGGCGGCACATCTGTCCACAGTTATGGATAACAGTGAGGACGTCGGCAAGTATGTGAATGAATGTCGGCGTATGGGCCTACAGGTGTGCGGGCCGACGGTCAATAGGAGCTCAGCGCAGTTCACCGCGCGTGACGGGGAAGTTATCTTCGGGCTGGCGGCTATCAAGAACCTGGGCGTACCCACTGCTCAAGCAATTGTTGCTGAACGCGAGGCGAACGGTCCTTACAAGGGGCTGGGGGATCTGTGCCGACGTCTGCCGGGTAGTAAAGTTCCGCGCACAGCAATCGAACTGCTTATCAAGGCGGGGGGGTTGGATGAATTCGGTGAGCGTAATGCCCTGCTGGCGGGCCTGGATAGTCTCTATGCGGCAGGACAGAAATATCAACAGGATCAGATCACCGGCCAAAACTCGCTGTTTAGTGAGGTAAGTACAGAAGAGATGCCAATGTTTGAGGAGCAACTGCCTCGGGTACCGGAGATGCCACAAGCGGAGCGCCTCCGTCTGGAGAAGGAGCTACTTGGCCTGTATGTCTCTAGCCACCCGTTGATTGAGAAACAGGAGCAATTGGCTCAGCGGACCACGGCTGAGATACGCGAGCTCGCAGAATTCGGCGATGGCACGCCAGTGATTGTGGGTGGAATCATCGGACAAACAAAGCACTACATTACCAACAGTGGTGCTCCCATGTTGTTCCTGACGTTGGAGGGGCTGGATAAGCATTTGGAGACAGTACTCTTCCCAAGTGTCTATGAAAAATATCGTAACAAGATCAATGAAGGTGGAGTTGTAGTCGTCAAGGGCAAGGTTGATCGCAAGGGCGGGCGAAATGACGACGGCCGCGAGGTGAAATTGCTGTGTGACTGGATCAAGCCGCTGGCGGAGGCTACCCCTGTCTCGGAGCAACAACGGAAGCAGACTGAGCAGGGCCGCTTGAATGGGCCGATGCAGTTCATGGGCAGAAAGCAGCCCGAACCGGCGCCGCTTGATATCTCAGCTCCGGTGCGGACCGTGTTCATTGAGCTGGATGCGACTGAGTGTGGGGAGCAGTCACTGCGCCGAATCAAACAGGTCATCGAAGCGAATCGTGGCCAGCAGCCGGTTGTGCTGAAGCTGACCGGAGGCAATGGCGCACGGCAGGTGGAACTGGGCGAAGGCTACATGGTTAACTGTAGTGAAGAATTTCCTATTCAAATCCGGCGCTGTCCTGCGGTAATAACCTTGTGGGAACAGGAAGCTGATAGGTAGAGACAGCCGGGCACCGAACCGGGAGGGTGACATCGCTGATGGCAGCAATCATAGACGTTATTGACGCACGAACTGGCGACAGTTCGGCATTGCAAGCACTGTGCCAGCGGTCACTGGCTGATCTGCCTGACCACATTGAGGCTGATGTGCGACATATCGTTGAGGATGTTCGGCGGCGCGGCGATGAGGCGCTGATAGACTATGAACGTCAGTTTGATTGTGCGAACTTCACTGCCGAACATTTGGTAGTTAGCTCCGAAGAGATTGAGGAGGCCTACGCTCAGGTCTCCTCGGCCCAGTTAGGGGCATTGCGGCGGGCCCGAGAGAACGTGTATGAGTTTTATCTGAAGGGGCGGCCTTGCTCGTGGCTTGACGAATTCGATGGTGTATGGCTGGGGCAGAGGGTTACGCCGGTAGATTCGGCGGGTATTTACGTGCCTGCCAGGAGTGCTCCCCTGCCGTCCACTGTGTATATGTGCGCAATGCCTGCCCGGGTGGCGGAAGTGCCCCGGATCGCTATCTGTTCGCCGCCACGCAAGGACGGCTCACTTGATGCCTTAACACTGGTGGCTGCTGCCGAGTGTGGGGTAGATGAGATATATCGGCTGGGAGGCGCCCAGGCCATTGCTGCTCTGGCCTTTGGTACGGAGAGTGTCGAGCCAGTGAGTAAGGTTGTTGGCCCGGGCAATCCCTGGGTGACGATGGCCAAAAAATACGTCTACGGTATAGTGGGCATTGATTCGCTGGCTGGGCCCAGTGAGGTGTTGGTAATCGCTGATGCCGCTGCCGAGCCGGCTATCATCGCGGCGGACCTGCTGGCGCAGGCCGAACATACCGGGGACAATATGACGGTATTGATCACGCCCAGCGAAGTGCTTGTGGAGCAGGTAACTGCCGAACTGCAACAGCAAGTTGCCGGGGCTGAGCGGATGGCACAGATTCAGGATTCGCTGAGCGAATTCGGCGCGATTGTACTGGTGCGGGACTTGCACCATGCTGCCCGGTTAGCCAGCGACATTGCTCCGGAACATTTGCAACTGTTGGTGGAGGAGCCTCTGGCGCTGCTGGCCGAGATTGACCACGCCGGATGCGTGTGTATAGGAGAGTTGACGCCGGTGCCGCTGGGTGATTATGCTGCCGGTCCCAGTCATGTCCTGCCGACCGGTGGCACGGCCCGCTTTGCTTCGGGCCTGGCGGTGGATGACTTTGTGAAGAGGACTTCGCTTATCTCTGCAACGCGGCGGGGGTTGGATCGGCTGGCTCCTGATGTAATTGAGTTGGCTAAGGCTGAAGGACTGGCGGCTCACGCCAATGCAGTGCAGCGGCGTCAGCACTAGTCAGACGCCGCCGGCTGCCCTCAAAGAGAATTGCCGAAGATATCAGCCAAACCTTCGCCCCTTCCCACACGGTTAGCTGCTGGCATAGACTCCGGCGACGTCGTCGAGGGCACTGATCAATTCTTTGATGTCAAAGGGCTTGTAAAGACAGGGCCGCCCGGAAAGCTTAACAAAGCGATTGGTCCGAGAGCCCAGGTTGTCGCCTGTGATGAAGATAACCCGCCGGGCTAGCTCCGGTGCCTGGTGCTGCCATATATTGAACAATTCCATCCCATTGAGCTTGGGCATCAGCAGATCGCAGATGACTGCGGCGTAGCTGCGCTCTGCGGCCAACTGTAGGGCCTTTTGTCCGTCAGCAGCACGGTCGACCTCGTAGTCTAGATGCTCCAGTAGAGCCTGCATCAGGCGGGCCAGAGAATCTTCGTCGTCAACGATTAGTATGCGCTGTCCGTTGGGCGTCTTCACTTACTTGTTCACACTCCCACGACTAGATTTGTAGCGCTGGACCTCTTCTTCATTAGCAGCGCGAAGGATTATTTTAACTAACGTCCCCGACTCTTGCCGATTGGGCGATATCAATACCTGTCCGCCGGCTTGCTGAACAGTGGCGTATACTGTGGGCAGGCCCACCTCTATGGACCTGTTGTCACGCTCTGCAGGCCTCTTTGGTCCTTTGAGCAGTTCGGGTACTTCTCCCGGGTCAGGGGAGGGACCGGTCATGCGAAACACAATTTTCACGCCGTCCGAATGACGGTGAGCCTCGATGCGCAGTTTGCGCGGCCCCGGCCAGTCTTCCATGCTTTGCCATGCATAAGTTATGATATTGACAAAGCTGTGATAGAGACTGTGCCGATTGGCACGGGCCAGTGGCAGACTGGGCTGGATATCCTGCTCCAGTTGAACGCCAGTAATCATCAGCTGCGCATTGGTCAGCAAGAGCGCTTGCTCTATCACTTCCTGTACATCAGCCGTCTCAGCCGTCGGAGTTTCCGTGTCCGGGGTAGCAGCGTAGACCTCTATGCCCCGGATAGCGGCATTGCAGCGGTCAAGCTGACGGACAATCTCATCCCAGTCGGGTTCTTGGCCCATTACTTGAGCTACTTGGATGCTCATCCGAATGATGGCCAGGGGATTGTTGAGAGTGTGGCCCAAGTCGGTGAGGACGTGACGTACAGCCACGAACTTTTCGAGGTGCTTGAGCTCCTGCTGGGTCTGCGAGAGTTCGGTGATGTCGCGAATGGCAACATTTATGCTGGTTACCTGGCTGCCTTCCGTGATCGGCAGAGCGCTAAATAGCAATTTGTGGGGCTGCCCGTTGGTGTTTGTGGTGGCCAAGGGGAGTTGTATGACACTCTCTCCTGCCAAAACCTGCTCCTGATAGGGCCTGAGGCCTTCAGGGTAGCGTGGTTGCAGTAGTTCCAGCAGGTTCTTCCCCTCCAGATGAGGTCCGTCACCATTCCCCAGCATCCTGGCAGCCGCAGCATTTGCCTCCTGCACCATCCAAGCTGAGTCAACTACCAGCAATGCATCGTCAGATGCCTCGGTCATCTCCTGGTAGCGCCGCGCCTTGTGGCGTGCAGTACTGTGGGCTTGATAAAGCCGAGTCATGTATTTGCTGACTATCCAGCTTATGGCAATGAGTAATATACTGTGGGCGGCGAGGGTAACTACTACACCGCGGCTAGCGGTCCCCATTAGCAATGCCTGAGCGCATAACGCCACCACTGCTCCGCCTACGATCAGTCCGGTCTGAGCACTGCTGGCGCAGATGGCGTAAATAACCACCACCAGATAGAGCAACGGCAGTAACGGGCTGTTTAAGTGGCCGGTGAATTGCAGCGCGAACGCAATCCATGCTATGTGCATTAGGGCCACAGCACCAGCTACCAGCCAACTCCCTTGTTGGGTGTCCACTGCTAAGCTGATCGCCACCAATGCTATGAGGGCGAGCGTCAGGGCGATGAAGTAGGCAATCTGGGGGAGCGCAATATACAGGACACAACCAGCCACCAGAGCCGCGCCCAGCAATGCTAACCGCATTTCCCAGCTCTGGCGGGAATGGACATCATCGGTGACTACCCGGCGATTGTTCGATCCCTCGACGCTCAGGGGCCTCATGGTGCTGACGTTGCCTTCCACTTTGAGTTCTGTTAGTGCCATAGTTGGTTTGATTACGAGTGTTGATAGTAGCTGCTTAGTAAGTTGTCAGCTTCGGTTGTGGAACGAACAGTCCTAAATCAAAAAGCAGTAGTCCATGCCTCCAACCTGAAATAATTGAGCCAGTCCCGATTATCTTGAGCG
>JALGTJ010000074.1 GCA_029821415.1 Candidatus Zipacnadia bacterium | reverse complement strand
GCCCGCTGAGACAAAAACGGCGAGGGCCTTGCCACCCATCGCCGCTATGTCGCTTAAAGCTGCACCTGCGGCTCGCCAGCCAATTTGCTCAGCAGTCAGCCACTGGCGGCGAAAATGCTGACCCTCCAGGCAGGCATCAGTGGTAACCAGCAGATAACTATCACTGAGAGCTTCCAGCACCGCCGCGTCGTCGCCGATGCCAACAACCACGGGCCTTTGTGCCATGCCGACAGCATCAGCGATCCTGGCGATCAGACCAAATTCGCCCAGCTCACCCAACCGCACCGGTGTCCTCGGAATCTACCTATTTCTCCAGACCCCGCCAGGGCCTGCGGGTAGGATGAGCAGCATAAGGACTGGGCAGAACCTGAGGCAGGCCTGCGGCCACTGACTGCGCCCACTTCTCGGCGAGCGCCTGGGCGGAGGCAGCTCCGGCATTGGCCGCATCCTCGTCGTAGACGGTAATGAGGCGATACTCGGCTACATAAATCGTGGGCTGGCCGCGGACATCGCCGACACAGACGGGACCAATAATGCCATCGGAGAGAATCTCGCTGATGCGCGAATCAACAATCTCGGCGCGAACGGGCAAAGTGAGTCCGCCACCGTTGCCGGGTATCACGAAGAACTCCACCCCACCCACTCCAATCATTCCGCTGGCATTTGCCGGCCACCAGCCGACTGAAGGCACATCCTCGTAGGTGCCATAGAGAACATGCTCCTCCGGATCCCCAGCCCACGCCACGCTAACGACTAGGGCCAATAACACAACCAATCCAAGGCTTGTTACGGGACGCATATGTGTTTCCTCCTTGCCAAAATGATATGACTAGTCGTCACCTGCGGGAAGACGCCCGAAACGCCGTTCACGCGTGTTGTATTCTTTAATGGCATCAATCAGATGGTCAGTAGTAAAATCCGGCCAGAGCACCGGCATCACTACCAACTCAGCGTAGGCAATCTCCCAGAGTAGGAAGTTGCTGACGCGCATCTCGCCGCCGGGACGAATTACCAGATCGGGGTCAGGCAGATCCGGCGTATAGAGATAATTGGCGAAAAGCCGCTCATCAATATCAGCGGGAAAGATATCGCCTGCTGCAACTTGCTCGGCGATGTTCCGGGCGGCATCAACAATCTCGGTGCGTCCCCCGTAATTGACCAGCAGATTCAGGGTCAGGCCTTGATTGCCCGCAGTCTCCTGTTCTACCTCATTGAGGATCCGCTGCAGGGACCGCGGCAGCTCCTGACGACGTCCAGAAGCAACAAAGCGAACATCGTTGGCGACCAGGGCCTGCAGCTCCTCGCGCAGTGCGGTTTCAATGAGAT
Organism: Candidatus Zipacnadia bacterium; assembly: GCA_029821415.1. Classification (GTDB taxonomy): domain Bacteria; phylum Armatimonadota; class Zipacnadia; order Zipacnadales; family Zipacnadaceae; genus JALGTD01. The sequence continues at coordinate 4,303 of JALGTJ010000074.1, read as the reverse complement.
CCATCAATCCCTCAACTTCCGGGGTAGGCCGTTGCCAGTTTTGGACACTGAAGGCATACAGTGACAGCACCTCAACGCCCAGACTCGCGCAGGCCTCCACCACTCGTTGGGCAGTCTTCCGCCCTTCCAGATGACCGTCAAACCGGCTGAGGCCACGCTGCTCGGCCCAGCGCCCGTTGCCATCCATAACGATGCCAATGTGCCTCGGGATTTCGCAATCTGCTGGCAGTTTGTTTATCAGATCAGTGGCCGGTTCCGACAACAATTGTCACACTCCTACGAACAACTAACGGGGCAGCGCGCGTCACTCCAGGCTGTTCAGTCACCCTTATCCCAGGCCAGACTGCTGTGCGGCGCCACGGTGAGAACTACGCAGCGCTCGCCGCTACAACGTTGTTGAATAACCCGCAGCAGGCCGGTCGGGACCTGATGAGGTGGTGGTGGGCCACTTTGCTCTACCTTAGCCCGCCAACCCGCCGCGGCCAGCAGCCGCTGAGCATTCGTCAGTTCACGTCCGACGGTATCCGGTGCCGGCGCCATATCAGATTTCCCTAATCTCGGCGACCTTTTCATCGAGCGCCTGGTCTATCTTCTTGATGAACTCGTCGGTCAGTTCCTGGACTTCGGCCTTCCCCCGTCTTACCTCGTCTTCGGAAAGCCCCTGATCTTGCTCCATTGCGTCAATACCCTCGTTGGCCTCGCGACGGATATTGCGGATATGCACGCGTCTGTCCTCGGCCATCTTCTGGACGAGCTTAACCAATTCTTCACGACGCTCCTCAGTAAGCGGGGGCAGTGCCAGACGGATGACATTGCCATCGCTGCTGGGAGTGAGGCTTAGCTCGGAGGTAAGGATCGCCTTTTCAATGGCCCCAAGACTGGATTTGTCCCAGGGCGTGATGGTGATGAGACGGGGCTCAGGTATTGAGATGGTAGCCAACTGGTTGATGGGCAGCTTCGTACCGTAGTAGTCAACTTTGATCGGCGTAAGAATGGCTGGCGAAGCGCGCCCGGTGCGTACGGTACTCAATTGCTCTTGAAACTCTTCCAGCGCTTGCTGCATCTTCCGCTTGTGGGCAGCGATGAGGCGATCCATATAATCTCCTCCTTGCGGCAAAGTTGTCAATTCATCTCGCACTGAAGCTTATTCGGTGGCAAAGACCGTTTCACACTCACCGACATAAGTGCCCACGACCTCACCAGCCAGCACCCGCTTAATATTGCCCGGCGTGGTCAGGTCACAAACCACAATGGGCAACTGATTGTCCATGCTTAGCGAGATTGCCGTCGCATCCATCACTTCAAGGCCCTGACTAAGAACATCCAGGTAAGTTATGGCGGCAAATCGGCGAGCGTCACTATGCTCCTGAGGATCTTTGTCATAAACCCCGGCGACATCGGTGGCTTTGATTATGACCTCAGCGCCGATCTCTGCCCCGCGCAGGACTGCTGCGGTGTCGGTCGTAAAGAAGGGATTGCCCGTGCCAGCAGCAAAGATGACAACTCGGCCCTTTTCCAGATGACGAATGGCGCGGCGGCGAATAAAGGGCTCCGCAATCTGGCGCATCTCAATGGCGCTCTGCACCCGCGTCTCTACGCCGAGGCGCTCCAACGCGTCCTGAAGTGCCAAGGAGTTGATAACGGTGGCAACCATGCCGGCATAATCGGCAGTAGCCCGGTCCATTCCTTCAATGGCGGCCTGTCGGCCCCGACAGATATTGCCGGCCCCGACGACTGTAGCAACCTGGCGACCATCGGCAGCGCAGCTAGCAATTTCCCCAGCGATCATCGTAACTGCTTCCCGGTTTATCCCAAAGCCATCGGCGCCACTGAACGACTGCCCGCTTAGCTTCACCAGGGCACGGTGGAACTGTGTACGGTGGTTAGAGGCAGAGCTCAATCCAATTCCTCTCCTACCTGGTATCGGACGAAACGGCGAATGATGATTTTTTCACCAGTAGCAGCCAGGAGATCGTTTAGCAAATCGCCGATAGTTATGCTATCATCGCGGATGTAAGGTTGATGGAGCAGACAGTTTTGAGCATAGAACTTGGCCAAGCGTCCTTTGACCATCTGTTCGACGATGTGATCAGGTTTGCCTTCAGCCCGGGCCTGCTCAGTAAGAATCTGCCGCTCGCGGGCTATCGCCTCTTCCGGAACGTCATCGGGCGAGATCCATCGGGGCTGCATTGCCGCAATCTGCATAGCAACATTCTTGGCAAAATCACGAAAGCTCTCCGTACGGGCGACGAAGTCAGTTTCACAGTTGATCTCCACCAGCACTCCTATCTTCTCGCCGGCATGGACATAGGCGTGTACGACCCCCTCGGCCGCTGTCTTTGCTTCGCGCTTGGCAGCGACCTCTATACCTTTCTTACGCAGAACCGCTATCGCTTCCTGCAAATCCCCTCCTGCCTGGATGAGGGCCTGTTTGCAATCCATTATGCCAGCCCCGGTCTCACGGCGTAACTGCTTGATATCATCGGTAGAAACTGCCATCAATAGATCCTCCTGCTAACTGTTAGGTGCGTGATGTAAAGGGGCAACCACTACTGCTCGATTTCTTCCTCATTACCATTGAGAATGGTAAACTGCTCCTCCAGCAGGTCCTCTTCGTCAACAAATAGCTCTTCAGGCTGGTACGGGATAACCTCTTTCTCCTCAACCGCCTCGACCGCCATAGCTCCCTGTTCGGCAATTTTGGCCTCATAGGCGCTGCGGCCTTCGATTACGGCATCGGCCATCTTAGTGGTAATCAGCCGAATAGCGCGGATAGCATCATCATTGCCGGGAATTACATAATCAATCGGCTCCGGGTCGCAGTTGGTATCCACCAGCGCCACAATGGGAATCCCCAGCTTGTTGGCCTCCCGTACTGCCAATTGCTCACGATTGACGTCAATAATAAACACTGCGTCTGGCAGATCCGACATCGTTCGAATGCCGCCGAGGCTGTTCAGCAACTTGTCCTTTTCTCGTCGCAGCCATAACGCCTCTTTCTTGGAGAGACGACGCCACTCGCCGGCCTCCTCAGCCGCGATCAGCTCCTCCATATACTTGACTCGTTGGCGAATGGTGGGGAAGTTAGTCAACATCCCGCCCAGCCAGCGCTTGTCCACATAAGGCATTCCACAACGCTGCGCTTGCTCCCGAATGGTGTCCTGGGCCTGCCGTTTGGTGCCAACAAACAACACCGTACCACCTTCTTGTGCGATCGCTCGCAACAATTCGTAGGACTCTTCCAAGGCACTCAAGGTTTGGTGCAGGTCGATAATGTAGATGTCGTTGCGCGCGTGGTAGATGCACCCGCGCATCTTCGGATGCCAGTGTCGGGTGGGATGTCCAAAGTGCACACCGGCCTCCAGCAGGTCTTTCATCGTTGCTAATGGCACGCTCGTGCCTCCATTCAACGGTTCGCGGGAGCGAGGAGTAGACTACGCGAACCGCACCGGCCCATATGTCCCCTCTCGGGGAGTCGCTGGGCACAGTTATTCTTGAGATTTAGCCAGTGAAGACGGCTATGCAAGATGCAAACTTACGGAGCCACCCCCTTGCTGCCCCACTACTCCTCGCTACGGGCAACCCAGGACGGGCAGCGTCCGTACCGTCAACCCAGCATTTACTATTACAAGCCATAGGATAACAGAAAGGCCATTCCACGTCAACCCAGGGGAACAAGCAGGAGAATAGTGCCTCATACACGAATAATACAAAAGGACCCTATTTGAACAGAGTTGTTCGGCATAATGCCGGCAACGAAACCGAACTTTGTTGTGCCGTCAATTGTCAACCAGATAAACAGCCACCCAATTCGCAGTCATCCCAGCCCTGCGACAACAGGCCGAAGGAGGACATTAACATGCGTATGCGCGGCCCATTTATCTTGATCTGTTCGCTACTACTTTCCGCCATGGTATTCGCCGACAATGAGGCTCCTGCACCCGATGGCTTACAACTGCTCTATGCACCACGGGCCAATTCCAGCATCTCCCAGAAACTAAAGGCGGAGCTGTTAGACGTGACCCTCAGCGGCGAATCCAGCTACATGACTGGCACGGCCAGCGCCGAGGTGCATCTGAAGTTCAGTGAGCCACCCCCCGGCAACTCTGGCACTGTGATGACAGTAACCGTCAGCAAAATGCAAGGGCAGACAATGGGCGAGCAACTCGCTGTGAGCGGACCACAAGTAGTTGACCTTCACATTAACGAGAGGGGGCGAGTAGTCGGCTACCAGATCAAGAAAAGAGTATCCGACGCCGACATCTCTGCGATGGCCAGCGCCGACGCCCTCACCATCCTGGCC
>JALGTJ010000073.1 GCA_029821415.1 Candidatus Zipacnadia bacterium | reverse complement strand
GTTAAGCAGCGCTGCGCTGCGCAATACTACACCATCCAGCCAGCCGCAGCGCCGGGGCCGGCCAGTGGTGGTGCCGTATTCCTGGCCGCGGTCGCGCAGAAGCTGGCCGCCGGCACCTTCGTCTTCGGTGGGCAGAACCCCCGCCCCGACGCGGGTGGTGTAGGCTTTACAGACCATAATGACCTCGTCAATTGCCGTTGGGCCCAATCCTGTACCCAGGCAGGCGATCCAGGTCCAGGAAAGTGCCCTGGGCGCCCTCCAGGACAATTCGCTGTTGGCTGCGCAGAGCATCCTGGACCAGACGCTGACCATCAATTGCATAGTTGCTCACTTTCTGGGCGGCTGGCCAGATTTCCTCGAATACCTGCTCCGTGCTTAGCGGCGGCTGGCCGTACTTGTGCTGGATGATGATATTCTTGTCAGCTAACTGGTCCGTGATGAGCTTGCGTAACTGGTCGGCATCAGCCAGGTCGCGAAATCGTACCGGACGGGGCATACGTTGAGTCTTGTCGGTATAAGCGGGACCGATGCCGCGCAGCGTCGTGCCGATGCTGTCGCGCCCACGGGCCTGCTCGGCCAGCTTCTCGATATGCTTGTGGTAGGGCATAACCACGTGGGCGGTGTAACTGACCCGCAGGTTTTCGCAGGAGTGACCACGGGCCTGCAGGTTTTCAATCTCTTCAGCCAGTACCAAAGGGTCGATCACCGTGCCGCCGCCCATCAGGCAGATACAGTCCTCGCGTAGAATACCCGAGGGGATGAGGTGAAGCTTAAACTCCTCAGCTTGGGCTACCACGGTATGCCCGGCGTTACTCCCGCCCTGGTAGCGGACGACCAGGTCGGCATCTGCGGCGAGAATATCGGTGATCTTACCCTTGCCCTCATCACCCCATTGCCCGCCGACAACGACAGTGACAGACATAGTTGCTGCTGCCTCCTGACTCACAAAAAATGGTCCAGGGGTCGCCCCGATGGACCTTAGGTGGGCAGACGAACCTACTGTTCCCGCCAATTACTCTATCATATCCCCTTGCCGGTGTCAACTTTGTGCTTTGTGGCGGCACAGCACTAAGTTTCAAACCTGGGTGCTCGACAAGCCCCGAATACGGCGGGCTGGGGGAGGATATTCCAGTGCCAGCGGGAAAAGCCGCAGGTAAACCCAACGGAGACCTTCGACGCATACTATGGCTCCGTCGTCGTGTGTTGTCCTGTGGAGCTATGAGAGCAGCTACTGACCAGACAGGTGGATTCGGCAAGCCCCCTCAGCGGCGGGAGCGCATCACTCTTGCCGCTTTGGTGATTGGCTTGGTGGCCAGTGCCATGCTGGTTGCCGTCACTCCTATCAATGATTTTCTGCTGATGGGCACCTACATTGCGGGCAATCACTTCCCCATTGGCGCCTTCGCAGTGCTGCTGGTGACCACAGTGCTGGTGAATGTCATCCTGCGCAAGGTAGCGCCACGGCTGGCACTGGCGCCCGCCCAGTTGATCGCCATCTGGGCGTTGGTGGCCGTTCCCTCAGGCATTCCTTCCTCGGGTTTGATGCGTTACTTTGTTCCCAATATGGCGGCTTTTAACTACTATGCGTCGGCGGAGAATAACTGGGAAGAGATCTTCGCGGGCAAGATTTCCCCGGTGTTGCTGGTGGCGGATCAGCAAGCAACAACCGGCTTCTGGGAGGGACTGCCGGCGGGAGGCTCCATTCCTTGGGGGGTATGGGTAGGGCCAGTGGTGGTGTGGGGTATATATGCGTTTGCTCTATTTGCTCTGATGATAGGTCTATCGGTGCTGCTGCGCCGACGATGGGTGGAGCAGGAGCGATTCATATTCCCGCTGGTGCAAGTGCCGATTGAGGTGGCCCGCCGTCCGGACGGTGGCCAGTTGGTGAATAAGTTCTTGCGCAATAAGCAGGTGTGGGTGGCTGTCGGCATATTAATAGTTGTGCACAGCTTACGCGGCTTGCACCAATTCTATCCGAGCATTCCCCGGATCCGCACTAGCTGGAGCGTTGTGTTTGAGGAGTTGCCCTGGTCGTACAGTCGCGGAATATCGCTGAATCTCTACCCACTGATGACGGGCTTTGCTTACCTGCTGAGCTCCGAGGTGGGCTTTAGCCTATGGTTCTTCCACCTGCTGCTGAAGCTGCAGGCGGTGATATTGGGCTGGCTGGGGTCTCCGATGGGCGGCCCGGGGGCTGGCTACGGCAACTACATGTGGGCCTCGCTGCAAGAGTCTGGGGCCACCATAGCGCTGGCGATATGGTTTATATGGCTGGGCAGAACTCATTTTTCCCGGGTTTTCCGCAAGGGCCTGCTCGGTGACCCCGCCATAGAGGATAGTGACGAGCCCATAAGTTACCGTGCCTGTGCGTGGCTGATTGTAGGAGCTATAACTGTGATGGTCGGTTGGCTGTACTACTTTGGAGGGAGCCTGCCGCTGGCACTTATCAATGTGGGCGTGGGCATTGCTGTCTTTATCACTCTGGCCTGGATGGTTTGTCAGGGCGGGTTGATTTTTCTGCAGCCAACATTTTCTACCACGGAGATTGCAGCTATCCTGGCAGGTAGTCGCACCTGGCCGCTGCGCGGCTTGCTGGTGAACATGTGGAATGAAGGCGTCTTCCGGATGGACCTGCGTGAATACCTGCTGCCCTCTTTGCTGAATGGGCTTAAAATTAGCGATCCGGTGGATCTTCATCGTGGTTCATTGCTGCGGGCCTGTGCAGGGGCCATCATTTTGGCTTTCTTGGTGGCGCTGATTGTGGCCATTTGGCTGCCCTATACCCACGGCGGCGGAGTAGCTCTGCCCAACACGTGGACATATTTGATTGCCCCCCGGCTGCACTTTAAGTGGGCAGCGGCACTGTTGGCGAATCCAATTAAGCCACAGGTTAGCCATCTGAGCTACTTTGCTGGCGGGGCAGCGCTGATCCTTTCCGTGATGTGGCTGCGAGCCCGCTCGACTTGGTTTGCGCTACATCCGATCGGCTTCATTATTGCCTCGGGCTACCCGATCAATTGTATCTGGTTTGCCATATTTATCGGATGGCTGACGAAGGCGGCAATTATGCGCTGGGGTGGGTATAAGACCTACCGGCAGTTGCGGCCCTTCTTTCTGGGTCTGATTGTCGGCGATGCCATAGCTGGCGCCATCTGGATAATAGTTGGCTTTGCTATGGGAAAGGGCTATATGCTTCTGCCGGGATAGGTCGGGCATCTCGGCAGCCAACGATCTGAATTGGCCTGCATAAGGCGAGGGGCGGTGGGCATCATCACTAAATCCACCTGAGCACGTTATTGAGTGTCGTGCGCGGATGGTCTTAGGTAGGGCTGTTAGAGGGATATTGCCGAGGGTGAGACGTTAAGCTATACTACTACTTTAGAGCGGCACAAGCATGACCTTCTGGGCGAGATGGAGTGTAGGACGCTGGCGCGGGGCAGACTGCCAGCCTTTTGGCTTTTTCGCCGTCGGGTTTTGTGTGGGGAAGGTTTTGAGAAATAGATGGAGGTGTAGCAGATGACGGATACTTTATCTCCGGTTGAACCCAACTGGGAAGGAATGGTACGCAACCTGCGCCGGCAGGGCACTCCTGAACGGGTCTACTATTTCGAGCATGGCATTGCCGAGAATGTTCAGGAGGGGCTGGATGCCCGCCTGGGTATCACTGAGCATTTGGATCAGTCGGGCCCCCATTACGAGTGGGATAGAGCGCTGGCGATTCACCGCTATCTGGGTCACGAGATCTTCCGGGTCTTCCCGGAGGGTGCGCGCCTGCAAGCGCACTCGGCTCTGGGGCAGTGGGAAGAACCCGCGCGCGGCCCCATTACCTCATGGGAGGAATTCGAGGCCTTTGACTGGATCAAGCCAGAGGATGCTGATTTATCGGTGTTGGAATACTACGAGAAGATCCTGCCGCCGAATATGCGAGTCACTCATGTCTTGGACGTCTGGGAAGTAGTGCGGGCGCTGTTTGGGTTTGAGACGTTTTGTTATAAGCTCTACGAAGAGCCCGACCTGGTTGATGCAGTGTTCGAGAAGGTGGGTAGCTTTGATTGTGCGATTGCCCGGTCGCTGTGTGATTTTGACTGTTTTGGGGCGCTGTATGTTAGCGACGACCTGGGCTACAAAACCGGAACTATGTTGTCGCCCGCAGATATCCGCAGATTGATTATCCCCTGGCACAAGAAATTGGCTGAAATTGCCCACAGCCATGGCAAATTCGTATTTCTGCATTCCTGCGGCAATATGTATGAACTGATTGATGATTACATTGACTACGTCCAGATTGACGCCAAGCATTCCTTTGAGGACAACATTATGCCGGTCACGGAGGTCAAGCGCCGCTACGGAGACCGGTTGACGCTGTTGGGCGGGGTAGATGTGGATTTGCTGGCGCGGCGTAGCGAGGAACAGATCCGCGCCAAGACCCGGGAAATATTAGATGGGTGTATGCCCGGCGGTGGGTATTTCCTGGGCGCCGGTAACTGGGTAACCGAGTACATCCCGGTTGAGAACTACCTGGTTATGCTTGACGAAGGCAGGCGCTACGCAGGTACCGGTTAGTTGCTACGGGTCTGTGTGGTAAGTGAGAGGGAGCAGATCGGTTGATGCAACAGACTCCTCTGTGGCCCGAATCCAACCAGAGAACCAATCGCGCGCCGACGGAGTTGTCGGTTACTGGCACTATCAACCGGGTTGTCTTCCACAATGATCAAACCGGCTGGACAGTGTTGAGCGTCGAGATAGCCGAGGGCGGCGAGGCGACTGCCGTCGGTGTGATGCTATCGCCCACCAGCGGCGAGACAGTGCGGCTGACCGGCACCTGGCAGACTCATCAGCGCTATGGCCGGCAGTTTCGTTTCACTGCTTATGAGCTGCTACGTCCCACTACTGCTGAGGGCATCAAGCGCTATCTGAGTGGTCCACTGGTGGAGGGGGTAGGCCCCAAGTTGGCTGAGGCACTGGTGGCGAAGTTCGGCGACCGGACCCTTACTATTCTTGACGAGGCTCCTGAGCGCCTCCAGGAGGTCTCCGGCATCGGGCCCCAACGAGCCAGTGCTCTTATCAGCTCGTGGCAGCGTCACCGCGAGATGCATGAGGTGATGATATTCCTGCGCCAGCATGGCATCGGGGCAGCGTTGGCCAGTCGCATCTATAAGCGCTACGGCCCGCAGGCAGTTGAGCTCATCGAGCAGCAGCCCTATCGGCTGGCCCGCGAGATTCGGGGGATTGGGTTTGCCACGGCTGACAATATTGCGCGCAGTGTGGGTATCCCGCCTGACGACCCCCAGCGACGGCAGGCAGCGTTGTTGCATGTGTTGGCTGGTGCGAGCGATGATGGTCACTTCTTTCTGCCGCGCGGCGATTTACTGCGGCGTGCGGCAGAGTTGCTGGAGCTTGATGAGCAGCTTGTGGAGCTATCACTGGGGGAATTGGAAGCCCAGGAAGAGGTGCAGATTGACGGTAGCGGCGAACAGATCGCAGTCTACCTTCCCCAGATGTTGGCCGCTGAGCGTGACGTGGCCCGCAGACTATCTGCTATCGCAAGCGGCTTTGAGCATGCCGCCCCCGAGCGCGGCCAGCTTGAGCAGTGGTTGCAGCGCCGAACCTCGCTGGGTGAGCTGCCGCTCAGCGAAGAACAGCAAAATGCGCTCAGGAAAGCACTGGAGTCGGGCCTGAGCGTTATTACCGGCGGTCCGGGCACGGGCAAGACCACCATAATTAGGACCTTTGCTGAGATCTGTGGCAGCCTGGGGCGAAGGGTAGCACTCGCCTCCCCCACGGGTAGGGCTGCGAAATGATCCGTACCAACATCGCTTCCGCTATGGACCGGGCAATCCCTTGCCGGTTGATACCCTGGTGATTGATGAGGCCAGTATGCTGGATGTGCTATTGGCGCGCGATCTACTGCAGGCCCTGGCTCCAGGCACCCAGCTTGTCCTGGTTGGTGATGCTGACCAACTCCCCAGCGTCGGGCCGGGCAACCTGCTGCGCGACCTGGTCGAGTCAAGAGCTATAACCGTCTGTCATTTGACCACCATACATCGTCAGCAGGCCGGCAGTCTGTTGGTGCAGAATGCCCATCGTATCAACCGTGGTGAGGGCCCTTATTTGCCGACCGGTAAACAGTGGCACGGAGAGGATTGTGTCTTTATAGAGGAGGAAGATCCGGAGGTTGCAGGCCGGCGTGTAGTGCAGATGGTGGCAGATAAGCTACCGAAGCTCGGCTTTTCCTCCGACGATATTCAGGTCATTACGCCGCTGCATCGCGGGCCGATTGGTGTCCGTGAGCTTAATGCTGCCTTGCAGGAGCGGCTGAATCCGCCCCAACCGGCCAAGGCACAGATGAAGCGCGGGGAGACTGTATTCCGCACTGGCGACAGG
>JALGTJ010000072.1 GCA_029821415.1 Candidatus Zipacnadia bacterium | reverse complement strand
GAACTGGCGAAACGACTGCTGTCTGCAGTCCAGGCTCGGCATAAGTTTTGGGCCGAGTTCCGTGAGGAACCGCGATTCCCTGGCCAAAGCGGGCCCTGTGAGGACTACCGTTTTGGCCTTGAGCTCTTGCACCATTATGCCGAATGGGAACAGAACCACCAGGCCACGTTGGCGCTTGTTGCGACCCAGTTGGCTTCCCAGTCACCGGACACATATCAGGAACTGCTTGCTCACTACAAGGCGGCTGGCGCTGATGCCAAGTTGCTCCAGTCTCTGGAAAGCGCCCGCGTTTTGGCGCGTGCCAAGCAGATGCCCAACCTGGTCAGGAACCCCCGGTTCGAACTCGGCGACGGCAACCAACACCCCACAGGCATTGATTGGGTGACCGAGGGCGCTCCCCAGTATTGGGCCCAATGGAAGCACATCACCGGCACCTTTTCCTTCGGCGACGGCATCGCACGTATCCACGCAACGAACAACGGTGTATGGATTCAGACCTTTCCCGTAAATCCTGGCGAGGAGATCGTCGCCTCGGTGAAGTATCGGCTCCGCGCCGATCCTCCTGCCAAAGCCAGGATGGGGATCATCTGGAAGGACCAGACCGGCCAATGGCTGACTAACTACACGACAGTCGGTTTTAATGCTGAGTCACTGGGCCGAGCTGACGATTGGCGAGAGGTCTTCTGCCATCATATCGTGCCTGCCGGCGCCGTGACGGCCGTCCTCCGGTTTGGTGCCGAGAACCTTGGCCCTGACGATGTCGTGGAGTTCAGGGACCCCTACTTCGCCAAGATTGCCGGTCCGGCCGCGAATCAACCGGCCAGTCCCTGATAACCTGCTCACCTTGGAGCTACTTACGTTAGCAGTCCAAATCACAACTGTATACCTGCTGGTGGCGTTTGGTAGAGGGAGTGGGAGGTATTCGGAGAGCTGTGACGAAGGCTATCTACTGAAGTAAGGTTGGACAGCGTGCTCAACGCCTGACCGTGAGCACCGAAGACAGTCAAGTCATGGCCTCGAAATTCGGCTCCGCTTTACCTTCCAGCCCCCTGGAGGCGCTACCACAGAGATAACAGCATCATCCATGAATCCAGCACAACTGTTGGCACCTAAGTCCCCCACTGCTCCACCCGCAAGCCAGCGGGAAAGGCTATCCCCAGCGACTTGGGTCGTTGGTCTGAGCTTCGCTATGGTGTTGTTGGGCATAACGCCTATTGTCAACGGAATTCGCTACCTTACCCCTTTGTGCGGCAGTCATTTCCCTACGGCTGCATTTGCTGTACTGCTCGTCATCACGCTAATAAACACAGCCTTGCGCAAGTTCCGAGGGCGCTGGGGGCTTTCACCAGCTCAGTTAGCGGCTATTTGGGCTATGATCGCCGTAAGTTCTGGTATTGCACACTCAGGCCTAATGCACATGCTGGTGCCTCAACTGCCGGCCTACCAGTATTACTCATCCGCGGAAAACAATTGGGATGAACTATTCGGTAATAGAATCCCCCCGGAGCTGCTCATCCACGATCCCTACGCAACACGGGCGTTTTACGAAGGACTGGCGCCCGGTCTGCCCATCCCCTGGGGCGTATGGCTGAGACCGATGGCCGTCTGGGGCCTGTATGTTGTGGGGATGTATATAATGATGATCGGCCTTTCGGTAATCCTACGCCGTCAGTGGGTAGATTATGAACGGCTGGTCTTCCCGGTAGTACAACTACCGTTAGAGATAGTGCGTGCACCAGAGCGCGGGTATGCTTTTAACAGCATGCTGCGTAACAGGCTTTTCTGGCTCGGACTATTCATGCCTCTGCTGTTCCATGGCTGGAACTTCCTCGCAACGGCGTTCCCTACATTACCCAGGGTGAAGAACTACGCCTGGGTTGCGACCAGCGAGAGGCCCTGGTCTGCGCTGAATACATGGGTGGTGGTCTATTTCCTGATGGTTGGCCTCGGCTACCTCATCTCCTCGGAAATCTGCTTCAGCGTATGGTTCTTTCACCTGCTGTACGATGCGCAAGCTGTTATCATGAGCATGTTGGGCCTCCCCGACCCCGGGCTGTTCATTGGACACAGCGCTGGTGGCTGGGCTCAGATGCAGCAGGCCGGTGGCACGGTGGCACTGGCCGCCAGCTTCCTCTGGTTAGGCAGAAGACATTTTGCCCAGGTCTTCCGCCAGGCGCTCCCGACGGCTCCTGCAGCATACGACAGGGCTGAGCCACTAAACTATCGCACCGCCGTCTGGTTGTTCCTGGTGGGCTGCGCGGTAATGATTGGATGGTTGGTCTACTACGGGGGTAGTCTGCCATTGGCAATCTTCAATGTCGTACTGGCTCTGGGTGTATTTGCTACCTTTGCCTGGATGGTCTGCCAGGCTGGGGCTATCTTTTTCATGCCGACATTTGCCAGTACCTCGGTTATTACCAATATGGCGGGGAGCCGCCTGTTGGGCGAGTGGCCCGTGTTCATCAATCTCTGGAATGAGCAGGTCTTTCGCATGATGATGCTGCGAGAGTTCTTTATGCCCTCACTGATGAACTCCTACAAGCTTGCTGACGAGGTCAATTTGGATCGGCATTCACTGTTGAAGGGTTGTACTGTTGCCATAGCAATAGGGCTGCTGGTGGCAGCGGCTTCCAAGATCGGGACTACCTACACATTCGGCGGCGCGTTAAGCTTCTTCGCCCCCGGGTATTATTGGAAATTGTTACCCATAACGCCCTTTCGAGTTATGTCATCCTTGGTGAGCACTCCTGTGCCATCTTCCTCCTGGTATATTGGCAACTTCGCGGGCGGGTTCTTGTTTGTAGCGGCGATGATTTGGATGCGCACCTACCTGAATTGGCTGGGCCTCCATCCCATCGGGTTCATTATGGCCAAGAACAATCAGAGCGAGCTAATTATGTGGCCTTCTTTTCTGGTTGCTTGGCTCATCAAAAACTCTGTCATGCGCTGGGGAGGCTACAAGACATATAGCCACCTCCGCCCGTTGTTCTTGGGACTAATCGCCGGGGATACGCTGGCGGCCACTGGCACCGCCATTCTCGGTTGGCTCACAAACATTCGGCACAATGTCCTGCCCGGATAAACAGAGAGGAGCAGAGCGCTCCAACTAGCGGCCGTCTCCAAAGACCTGTAGCAAAGTTGCCAAGCAGGGACTTTTTCCGATACATCGCCAGCATATGCAGGAGTCCCTCACACAGTTGAGTAATATACAGACAAAGCTAAGGCAAACGTAAATTTCAGGTTGAGCGTGCTCTCCAAACACAATAATGCTCTGCTTGGGCCGGACATCTTCAGAGCTTGCAGCTATGCGGCCAGTGGGCAACGCTCCATCCCACGGCTAAACTGTAGCATTGATTAGTGAGCGACAGCCTGGAGCCTCAACAGAAGGCCCCCGGGACGCTTGAACTGCTAATGCCGGCTTTTTCAATGGTCTATTATGGACAGAGCAGAACCAGCCCGCCTAACTACCACGGCCACACCACCAAAATGCCGGGAGCGACTATCCCCAGCGACTTGGGTCATTGGTCTAACTATTGCAATGGCCCTGCTGGCGATCACGCCTATTGTTAACGGGGTGCGCTATCTTCCCCTCGTTTCGGGCAGCCACTTCCCCACAGGTGCCTTCGCCGTTCTGGTCATCCTGACGCTGGTAAACGCAGGACTGCGAAAGCTGCGGGTGATCTGGGCGCTCTCACCGGCCCAGTTAGTGGCCATCTGGGCCATAATAGCGGTAAGCTCCGGCATTGCCCATAACGGTTTGATGACGGAATTGGTGCCGCAACTTCCGGCCTACCAGTATTACTCTTCTGCGGAGAACAAGTGGGATGAGCTTTTCGGCGAAAGGATCCCCTCGGAGCTGCTCATCCACGATCCCTACGCCACGCGGGCATTCTACGAAGGGTTGCCGCCTGGTGTGCCTATCCCCTGGAGAGTATGGCTGACGCCGATGGCAGTCTGGGGCCTTTATGCCGTGGGGATGTATATGATGATGATCGGCGTTTCAGTGATTTTACGCCGCCAGTGGGTAGATCATGAACGACTGGTGTTTCCGGTAGCCCAACTGCCCATGGAGGTCGTGAGAGCGCCTGAGCACGGTAAGGCGCTTAACAGTCTGCTGCGCAATCGTCTTTTCTGGCTTGGCGTGCTACTCACCTTTGTGTTTCACGGTTGGAATTGCCTGGCCAAAGTCTACCCCGCCCTGCCGGCACTGAACCATATGAAGGAGGTGGTGATTGACGACAGGCCCTGGTCCGCACTGGGGCTGAATACCGGGCCTATCCTACACTTCTACTTCTGTTTCATTGGGCTGGGGTATCTGATCTCGTCCGAGGCCTCTTTTAGTATGTGGTTCTTCTTTGTGCTCTTTGATGCTCAAGCTGTGATCCTCAGCATGATCAACCTTCCCGAAGCCGGGCTGTTTACTGGCTGGACGCGGGGTGGCTGGGCTCAGATGCAGCAGGCAGGCGGTACCATAGCGCTGGTGGCCAGCTTCGTGTGGCTCGGGAGAAGTCATTTTGCTCGGGTCTTCCGTCAAGCCTTTCTGCCGATTCGCCAAGTGGACGACAGCGACGAACCGCTGGACTACCGCTCCGCTGTATGGATATTCCTGTTGGGCTGCGCTGTAATGATTGGCTGGCTGGTCTACTATGGCGGCAGTCTGCCGTTGGCTATGTTTAATGTTGCACTTGGGATAGGAGTATTTGTTACGTTCACCTGGATGGTCTGCCAAGCCGGTTTAGTCTACATCAGCCCGAATTTTTCCAGCACTACAATCCTCGCCAACCTAACGGGCAGTCGGGTGTGGGGCGCGTGGCCGGTATTCATTAATCTGTGGAATGAGCAAGTCTTCCGAATGATGATGTTACGCGAGTTCTTTATGCCTTCGTTGTTGACTGCTTATAAGCTTTCCGACGAGGTTACTTTGAACCGGCGTTCGCTGTTGAAGGGCTGTGCGGTTGCACTTGCAATAGGTCTATTGGTGGCGGCGGGTTCCAAGATCGGCACCACTTACGCCCTGGGCGGGGTGTTCAGCTTCACCGTGGATACTTATACCTGGAAACTCTCACCTATCGCCCCCTTCCGAATTATGTCATCACTGGTGGGCACTCCCGTCCCTCACTCCCCTTGGCTCATCGCCAATTTCCTGGGCGGCTTTATCTTTATATCAACGCTCATCTGGACGCGTACCCATCTGAACTGGCTGGGCCTCCACCCTATCGGCTACATTATTGCCAGAAACAATGCTAGCGCCTACGTCTGGCTGTCTTACTTCATCGCATGGCTGATCAAAACCTGTATCATGCGCTGGGGAGGGTACAAGGTCTATGCACATCTTCGGCCCTTCTTTCTCGGGCTGATCGCGGGAGACACACTTGCGGCGGCTGGTTCCATCGTTTTTGGCTATTTCACCAGGAAAATATACAGTCCTACGCCATTCTAAGCACATGAGCAGGCCTGTCCCCAACTTCCTACAGACCAGGGGCGCTGCGGATAGCTGACATTTGGGCAGCGGCCGCTCAGTGGCTTGAAATTAGTGACTAACTCGCTCAGCGATAAGCAGGCATTTACTGCGCACGTGAAGAACATACAAGCAAATCAGGCAGCAAGTAACGCGCTAACCTCACAAACAGGAGACAAGTGTCATAATATGTTGGCGGGAGCTGCGAAGACAGATATTACGCCGTCACGTAACGTATGGATGGATGGGATGATCCGCAGCCATCCGTCGGAGGGCGTGCACGACCCATTGTTTGCCCGTGCTCTGGTGATAGCCAACAGTGAAGACCCCGCTGACAGCTTCGCGGTCATCTCCGCAGACGTTGCTGCACTAAGCACTGAAGATAGTGAACAAGTGCGATCTGCAGCAGAGGCCAATACCGGCATTCCATCCACCCAGATCATGGTGGCTGCCACTCACACCCACTCGGGCCCAGCCACTGTTGGCTTTCTCAACCCTGCAGAGCCAGAGTATGTGGAGGAGCTGTCACGCCAGCTCGTAGTTCTATTGGGCGAAGCGGCCGGGAATATGCAAGTAGTAGAAGTGGCAGCAGCTTCCGGTTATGAAGATACTATCAGCTACTACCGTCGTCTGTTGACCGATGACGGTCACGTGATTATGAATTGGGAGCCATTTCCGCCCGAACGGA
>JALGTJ010000071.1 GCA_029821415.1 Candidatus Zipacnadia bacterium | reverse complement strand
TTGCTCAAGCCTACGAACGGCGAGAACCGCCGGAGCAGGAGACTTTGGGGCAGGAAAATACGGCTGTCGTTGACATAGACACAGAGGAGTAGGTAGCGGCCGTATCTAAGTGTGCTTGACCAGCCAGTCGAGCATTTCATCAGCCTCGGTGGGACTTTTTATGCCCGATATTACGTAGTAGACCAGGTTTGGCTTGAGCTGGGGATGTACCCACTTGATAGCATCCGCATCGCCCCACACTTCCACTGCCTTGCCGGCTGCCTGGATGCGTTGGAAGAGGTCCACCCAGGTGTGTTGGGGTCGTTCGACTTCCAGCCGACCTCCCGGCACCCATTGTATGCCGTGCAACCTGGGCAGTGACAGAAGCGCCGGCAGGTGAACGAGGGCATCGGGTCCGTCGAGATGATAGAATGAGTAGTCAAGAAACTCAGACTCGGCCTCGATGGCGGGTATCAGCCAGCGGTCAGCCATTTTCGGTGACATCAGCGCCGAGAAGTCGCACTGCATCATCTCACCCTTGCCCGGGAAAGCTAGTCCTCCCCAACTGGTAGTCCAGCCGACCCGTTGCATACTAGCGGCCTCGTAGACGCCATTGTAAACAACCTCATACAGAGCAATAACCTGAGCTACTACCTGGTCAACGACCTCGGGCTGGTCGATCATATCAAGGCAGAACTGCTCATAGCCCCGCAGTGCAGCCAGAGCATCAAGGTTGCTGTGCATATCTATAGTAGCTACCAGGAATTTTCCTGGCGCGCGCTGGCTCGCCGCCTCCATCAAGCGCAGTACGTGTCGCCAGTACTTGTTGTTAGGATCAATTCGTAGCGGCATAATGTCCGCCCAGTCGTCTACCGAAGGCAATACCCAGGAGGTGTCGTGCTCTTCTGAGAATTCCAGATGGCCTCCCATAAAGGCGGCAAACTGGTCCGGGCCTAACCCCCCCAAGAAATCCGGTACTGCCTCACCAGCAAAGTACATAGTCTCTGCCCATTGCTCGAAGCTGTCGAGGACTGCTTCGAAATTGCCATCCCGGCCGGCCAGTTGGCGTTTTCCTGGCCGTTCTGGAGCGCCCTCGCGGCGCACAATTATTACTGTCGGCGGCCGGTCAAGCACTTCCCCAGCCCAGAATGCCTGCCACCGTTGGGCAGCATCGTCAAAATCCGGCTTGTAGAGTAACTCCATTATGAAGCTCCTGCTGATTTAGAAACTTTGACTTTTCTCGAAATATATGCCCTGGCCTACTGACCAGGGCATAGAATACCTCCATTACTGCTGCACCTTACTCCGATGTCCAGCTACTTTCCAAAGGAGACGCATCCTACTGCATCGTCACGCTCGAAAAGTATGACGCCACCGGTAGTATCTATGTGTGTGGACACTGCCAGAGCCTTCTCAAAGAAATCCACCGGCACCATCGTTGTTTCGCCGCCCAGCAGATACGGCACAGAAGACAGCTCCGCGGTCTGGCCGTCGCAGGTGACGGTAGTGCTGCCGATGTGTAATTGGGCTGATTTCGTTGTCTTGGCTTCTACAGTGATCTTCATTCCGTTGGCGGTTAATGTTGCCTGTGTGAAGAAGCCCAGCCACTCAGCTACCGGTCGCAGTGGGACGAACAGATGGCCGCTGCGCATAATGGCCGAATCGGGATAGCGACCTCCCAGGGGGATGTCTTCTACCGGCTTATCGGCACTAACCCCCGCAGCCTTGCTCGTTTCTTTGGGTTTAAGCGAAGGCAGTTTGGCGGCCGCTTCCGGTGATGCGGGGCTGGCAGCCGTCGGTGGCGCACTGGAAGCCAGCTCAATTGCTGGTGGCTTCTGCTCCTTGACGGGGGTGCCGGATGCTTCTTTCGGCGGAGTTGTGGCTTCCGGTTGCGCAGTGATAAGTGATTCGGGTTGAACGGTTGCTACTGCTTCAGAGATCTGTGGTTGAGCAGCAGGCAGGGGGTAATTGTAGCTGATGTTGGCGGCCCATTCGTCCATATCCAGCAGGCCCCCAGGCGCAGCTCCGTGCCAAAGAAGAAGTCGTCAATCCCGCCGCCGCTGATGCCGCCGTGGACCCGCAGCAAGCTGACCGGCTTTCCATCAAGTTGTCCTACTGACTGGCCTAGCTCCTTGCTGGCCACAAAGTAGACGGCGCTGTTCGTCTCGCCGGTTAGGTCGCTGACCCCCACAGCCAGACTGGCGCGACCGGGTGTAGGAGGCTGGAAGCGATACTTGAGGTTAAGTAGCGTCTCGGCCGCCCCATGTTCGGAGTGCCACCATTGCACGCCTGCTTCCAGGCCGGGTTGCAACCCGAAGTTAGCCAGATACGCACGATCTTCCCAGTTCTGCGCCTCAGTGGAGGCAACAGCTACATTGTACTGGCCGTCGCCCAGTGCGTCGGCGGTGGGTGCGAGCAGCAGGCCGGTATAGCCCATCAGGCTAGGAGCGCCAAGTACCGAAACGGAAGCCGCCAACAACGTCACCGCAACCAAACCTACACAAATCTTGTACACAACCCTCACCCCTTCGTGAGTTTAGCCCGGTCGTTACACATGCGGCTAGCACTATACCCCCGCCCAGCATGCCATCGGTGAGTCTGGAGGCCGCACTATTTGGCGAGAGCAGAGTCCTTTAGTTGCCGATTACCGCTTCCAGTGCGCCTGCGCCCAGCGGATAGTTATAGCTGAGATTGGCTGACCAGTCCTTGGCATTGATGTACCCCGCGTCGAGTGTGAAATGTCGCCACAATCGCAGCCGTGCGCCCACGCTCAGATCATCATTGAAATGCTCCCCTATCAGCGTAAGGCGATCACCTAATCGGGCTTCGAGCCCGAAAAAGAAGTCATCAATCCAACCCCCACCGATTCCTCCATGCAGAGTCAGCCGGCTTATCGGCTTGCCGTCAATGGTTGTGCCAATCGGGTGGCCGACATTCTTGCTGGCCACAAAGTAGACAGCGGTATCTATCTCATCAGTAACATCGCTCACTCCGACTGCCAGACCGGCGTGGCCAAGTTCACCTGGCTCGAACTGGTACTTAATGTTGAGCAACGTCTCGTTGCCGACAACGAGTGAGCTGCTGGGTACTACCCCACTACCGCCTGCGGGATGCCACCACCACACGCCTGCCTCCAGGCCGTCCTGCAGGCCGAAGTTGGCGGTGTAGGCCCGGTCATCCCAGTCGCTGATTTCACTGCTACTTATCCCGACGTTGTAGTCTCCCTGGCCCAGGGCATCACTGGTTGGTACCATCAGCAATCCGGTGTAGCCCCTCATAGACGGTTCCGCTGAGGCAAGTGCGGCACTAACTAACAACGTCACTACGACTGCTACTACGTACACATTACGCATCGGGTTCACCTCCAGAGTTGTTCTCGCCGGACACTTCAGGTTGGTCCGGCTAGGGTTGGGGTACCTCTTTTTCTGATGGCGAGCCAGACGATTCAAGCATCGCCACCTCTTCTTTGGTTAGGTGTAGACTCTGTGTTAGCTTGGTCAGCTTAGCATCAATCGGTTTCATCTTGTGCTTGTGGCAGTTGCACGTGGTTAGCTTTATAGCCAGACTGAGCAAGTACCGGGCGCGTTGGACATCTGCCAGTGCCTGCTTGCGGTTTCCTTGCTTGCGATGCAGCTCTGCCTCGTTAGCCGTGTGGTCAGCCAGTTCGGTAAGGGCTTCTCTAACCTCCTTGGTCGACTTGTTGAGCTGCGCACGCTCATCATTGGCCTTTTCCATTAGCTGTTCCAACTGCTGGATGGCCATCTGATCTTCGCCGTGCAACCACACCAGATAGACACAACCAACACCAAGAAGCAAGGCTACCAGCGCATACAGTTGTGGAGGCACGGCCGGGCGATGGCGCCTTGGGGTTGGCTCCGGCTGTTCTGCATCCATGTTGCCAAGTTTGCTGATCACTGCTACCTCCTACCGGTACTTCCTCTACCAGTTCTCCGTTTGCTTCTTCTCTCCTCCCTGCTAACCTGCAATATCTGCAAATTATTCCACTTCTCTCACCTCAACCAGCCTCAGCAGGTCGCATCACCAAAGTGGTGCTGTAGGCGTTGTGCACCACCTGCTCAGCGACTGTTCCCAGTAAACGGTGCTTAAGCTGATACAAGGGAGGAGTGCCGATAAGGAGCAAGTCATAGCTCTTGCTCGCCTCAATGAGGGCATCAGCGGTCTCTTGCGTGACCTGCACTGTGAGGCGGCCACAGTCGGTAAGGCCAGCCTCTTCCAATGATTGCTTGACTTGTGTATGTGTCTGCTCGACTTGCTGCTTAGAGGTTACGAAACTTACGAACTCGATCTCAACGCCGGCCTGGTGATGTAGCGGGACGATGATTTGTTGGGCCATCGCAAAATCTATATGGTCCGATATCCCGACCAGCGCGTTGTCGAAATGCATGCCGTCACGAAACTTGGCCATCAGCACGTTGCACGGGGCGTGGGCCGATACCGCATCAACCATGCGGTCAAACTCTGTGTCAGGTGCCTCATGAAGAGAGGAGGGAGACTCGGACATTCCCATGACCAGCAGGTTGGCCTGGTGGCCTTCGGCCACATTGACAATACCTTCGTGAATATGCTGGCCGACCACCACGTGCCTGTCACACGGCAACCCGCGAGCCGTAGCTGCTTCGCAGGCGCTCTGAACCAGGCTCTGAGCCTTGTCAAAGACATCTGCGTCGGCCGGCCCCCCATCTTCATCGGGAGCTGGCACTATGCTGGCAACCACCAGCTCGCCGCCGTATTCTATGGCTATCAGTGCAGCGAGATGAATGAGTTTGGGCACATTGGCCGGATTGGATAGTGCCACTGCTACGGTATATTTAGGCACAGGTGGTCTCCCGATATATCAATTTGAAGCCTGACAACAATAGGCCCCTGTGCTACGATTACCGGGGCTGCGGGTGTGGGCCCACCCGTGTATACCAACGATAGCTGCAATCGTCGGCTTTGTCAAGTCGGCTGGTTGGCGAGGCGCTTGACACTTTGACTGTACAGACCTATAATAGTTGAGTTTACTATTGAATCCTTGGCAGCTCACTGTGGTGTGGCGTGGAAGTCATAATCCTGTCTGGTTTGATTGGCTGGGGCCGGGTTTGCTATCCCGGCCTCGGTTACATCATACGACTGGCGGGTGGGACATTGGGGGTACGGCCTGTGACTGTTTTCCGCAGAATGAAGGAGAGGCAAAGATAAGGATGCCAGCCCGGCACAAATACTGGATTGCGACAATTATTGTTCTTTTTATTGTTGGTTTCCTAATAGCCTTTGCTCCGATTGGTTCTCCGCAGGGAGGCGGATTTGCTGTAAACAGCACTTTTCGCTACACGTTTGCTGAGCCGTTGGTCTCAAGCGCCGCTGAGCGCTCTGCCAAGGCGAAGCAGATTCAGAAGCTGCTGGAAGATGCCGGTGTGGTCACTATGTCGGTGACTCTGCTGGATAATGCCACGCTGGAAGTCGAGACTGCAGCGGTCACTGATGAAGAGGCCCAGAAAGACAAGCAAGCAGTCACCCAGATCCTGCAGAAAAACTTCAAAGGAGTGGGACAGCCGCAAACGTCATCCACAGCGACGGGCCGGCAGCCGCTCTGGCAGCCGTTTGACAAGCTGGCTATCTATCCGCCCAAGCTCCAGATCAGACTGGGACTGGACCTGCAGGGGGGAGCCCATGTAGTGCTGCGCTGCTTGCCCCAAGCTACCATGACATTTGCTTCTCCTGAGGGCAAGCCGTTGGTGAGATCTAAGCAGCAGACCGCTACCGCGAGTGAGTCAAGCAACGTCCCCGGCTATCAGCCCACGGAAACGCGAGATAGCTTGAGCGAAAAGGTCAAGGCTGTGCTGGTGCGCAAAGGCGTGCCTGCTGATGAGATCACCGTGGAGGTACCGACACCCAACCTACTGATAGTAAAGACGCGAGCGAATGATGAGAGTACTGTTAAGAAGCACCAGCAGATAGTGGCGCAGTTCCTGCGTAGCAACTATCCCGGTGTGGAGATTGAAGAGAAGAAACCGGAGACTGTCTTTGTTGGTAAGCAAACGGCCGACAAGGTCAAGAACATTGTAAGCCGCCGTCTGTACGCGATGAGTGAGATCCGCGAGCCGCTTATTCAGCAGCAGGGTGACGACCAGATTATCGTCGAGCTACCGGGAGTCAAGGATCCGCAACGCGTAATGAGTATTCTTAAGAGCACGGCTTTGTTGGAATTCCGACTCATTCCGTCGCGCTACAGTCTGCCCGCAGGGGCGGCGGAAACAGGTGACTACAGCCAGTGGATGGACACGGCTACCAACGAAGTCGTGCCCTGGCAGCAGGTCTATCACGAGTCAGAGCAAGCCTTCACTGGCGCCGATCTAAAGAGCAACGCCCGGCCTCAGCCTGGCCAAGCCATGGACTTTGTAGTCGCCTTTGAGTTGAAGAATGATAAGCAGATTGCTTTCGGCGACTTTACCCGGCGCAATGTAGGCAGGATAATGGCTATCGTGCTGGACGGGCAATGCCAGATGGCTCCCGTGATCCAGTCTGCTATTACCGGGGGTAGTGGGGTTATCACCGGCAACTTTGATGCGCAGGAGGCTGGTGACATTGCGCTGTTGCTGAATGCTGGTGCCCTGCCGGTGCCTCTGGAAATCGCCGAGAATCGCACCGTCAGCGCCACGCTGGGCCAGGATACCATCAACCGCAGCCTGATTGCTGGTGGTATCGCCTTCGGGTTTGTAATTCTGTTTATGATCGGGTTCTACCGCCTACCCGGGATGGTAGCCGGAGTGGCTCTCATCCTGTATCTTCTCTTGATGCTGGCGGTGTTGGTGTTTGTGAAGGCAACATTGACGTTGCCAGGAGTAGCCGGCTTGATCCTGTCAATCGGTTTTGCCGTGGATGCCAACGTTATCATCTATGAGCGACTGAAAGAGGAGTTGTGGTCAGGACGCACTATGCGCTCGGCTATCGAGGCAGGATTCAGCCGCGCCTGGACCGCGATCCTTGATGCCAATGTAACGACGCTCATTGTGGCGGCAGTACTGTACTTCTTGGGTACCAGCCTTATCAAGAGTTTCGCGGTAGTCCTGTTTTTGGGAATTTGTGTATCGCTGTTCACCGCGGTGACGGTGACTCGTTGGATGCTTACAATCGTGGGACGTAGCTCACTGGGACAGAATTTGGCTCTTTACGGCGTCAAACCCCGTGCTGAGCAATAGATCTGGCATTTATTGCCGGTACTTACTGAGGAGGTCGGCTTGATTTGGACTTCTTTCGCCGTAGCAATTTCGACATTATCGGCCGCACTAAGCTGTGGTTCACTATCTCGCTGGTTGTGATCGGGGCTGGACTGATCAGTTGGGTTGGCAAAGGTATGAACTACGGTATAGACTTCACCGGCGGCACTCTGATGAAGTACGAGTTTGAGCGTTCGCTGACGGACGCGCAGCATCCGGCCGCCTCAGTCGTAGCCCAAACTCGGGCAATGCTCGAGAAGCATGGACTGCGCAAATGTCAGATACAGGTCTCCGGTCAGACGGAACTACTTATCCGCACAAATAGCTGAAGATCTTCAGAAGCTTTTCGGTGACCGGGCCGGCGCTGTCAACATTATAGGGCGCGATCTGGTGGGGCCAGTGGTGGGCGAGCGGCTGCGCAACACTGCACTGCTGGCATTGGTCCTCGGTGCTGTTCTCATCCTGATTTACATTGCCATTCGTTATGAGTTTCGCTTCGGTGTGGCCGGGGTTTTGGCGTTAATCCATGATGTGCTGATCACGCTGGGAGTGATGTCGCTAGTGGGGGCTGAGCTGAATAGCGAGTTTGTGGCCGCTATACTGACGATTATTGGTTATTCGATTAATGACTCAGTGATCATTTTTGATCGTATCCGGGAGAATATGCGTCTGTACCGGGGTGGCCGATTTGCCGACATTGCCAACACCAGCTTGCTGCAAACGATGACTCGCTCGATAAATACTACCGCCACAACACTGTTTGCCTTAGTTGCTCTATTCTTCTTCGGCGGGCCGGCTATCCATGCATTCTCGCTGGCGTTGATTGTCGGGATTGCCAGTGGCGCCTACTCTTCCATATTCATTGCCAGCCCCTTGGTTGTGCTTTGGGAGCGAGGCGGGGTCGCCACCGAGCGGCGCCGTCGGCAGCCTGCCTACGCTGGCGCTACCGCCGGGGGAGAGAGTAGCGTGCCGCAGTCAATCACGGATAAAGAGAGCGAGCCGGAGAAGAAGAGCAGCGAACAGGCTATTCGGCGGGCTAGGGAAGAAGCGCAGCAGGAAAAGCGAGCAGCGCGCCGGCAGCGTCGTAAGCGCCGCGACGATAGAAGTAGTAAACGCCGCTTCTAAACCGGTTCGTCCATAAGCGGGTCGGAGTCTGCTCAATGATAGGCGCGGATTGACTTCCTCACTGCTCTGCATTAACGCTTCGCGAGGAGACGGCCAATGCGTGAGATATTGAATATTATCAGTAAAGAAGGACCGCTGCCCACTGCTGAGATTGCCACGCGCCTGGATCTATCACCAGAAGAGGTTGAACAGACACTCCAGGAGGCCCGTGATAGGGGAGTTTTGCTGCGCTATAGTGCCGTCATCAACTGGGAGAATAGTGGTGCCGAGAAGGTCTACGCTTTCATTGCCGTTCAGGCTACTCCCGAACATGGCCGTGGCTTCGATGAGGTCGCCAGCTATGTCAGCCGCTTTGAGGAGGTACACTCAGTATATCTGATGTCGGGAACTGCTGACTTAATGGTGGTGGTGGAGGGCGAGGACTTTCGCGAGGTGGCACGCTTTGTCGCCGAGAAGCTGGCGCCGGTCCCCGGTGTGCGCGACACGGCTACTTCTTTTGTCCTAAAAACCTACAAGATGGAAGGGCAAATCGTAGGTGACGACTCTACTAATCACCGCCTGGCGGTGACGCCGTAATGCCACAGCGGCGGCTTGTATCTCAACTTGTTGATAGTATGCCTGCTTCCGGCATCCGGGAGTTTTTTGACATTGTTGCCAGCCGCGACGATGTTATCAGCCTCGGAGTAGGCGAGCCGGACTTTCCCACCCCCTGGAAGATATGTGACGCGGTTGTTGGGGGCTTGCGCCAAGGCAGGACTTCCTATACCAGCAACTGCGGGCTGCTGGAGCTGCGCGAAGCTATCGCTGAAGATATTAGCGCGCGCTATGGCGTTGATTATGACCCTGGCTCACAGATTCTCATCACCTCCGGTGTTAGCGAGGCGATGGACTTAGTTATGCGGGCTATACTCAGTCCCGGCGAGCAGGTTGTCGTCCCCGAGCCCTGCTATGTTTCTTACAAGCCCTGTGTGATCCTCGCAGGAGGAGAACCGGTTACCGTTGTGACTCGGGCTGAAGATCAATTCAAGCTGCAGCCTGCCAGTGTTCGCGAGGCAGTCACGGATCGGACCACTGCGCTGCTCATCAGCTATCCTAACAATCCGACCGGTGCAGTGATGAGTCGGGAGGAACTTGCTCAGATCGCCGCAGTTGCTGCTGAAGCTGATTTGCTGGTTATTTCCGATGAGATCTACGGCCACCTGACTTACGATGGAGTGCACACTTGCTTCGCCTCTTTACCCGGGATGGAAGAGCGGACAGTAGTACTTAGCGGCTTCTCGAAAGCTTACGCTATGACCGGCTGGCGCGT
>JALGTJ010000070.1 GCA_029821415.1 Candidatus Zipacnadia bacterium | reverse complement strand
GCGACCGGACCGGGTGGCGCCTCCTGCGTGCTCTGGTCGGTACCCATTTCCAGCCGTGTTACATTCTCCGCCTGCGGGCCACGGTCCGTCTGTGCAATTTCGAACTCCACAAGCTCGCCGTCTTCAAGGGTCTTGAAGCCCTCCATATCAATTGCGGAGTAGTGGACGAATACATCTTGCCCATCGTTGAGCGCAATGAAACCGTAGCCCTTGCGTGGGTCAAACCATTTAACTCTCCCTTGCGTACGCAAGGTACTTGCCTCCCCCCAAACTGCTCATCGGTATGCTGATGGTCCAACTTTATTAGAAACGGGACATTTTGTCAACCATTATCCGGGGGCGGATCAGAGCCAGGCAGCTCAGTTGCCTTCGCCACCGCAGCCGCGCGGACGGCATCGGCCCGCTGGAAGTAGTCCTCCCGTCGCTCCAATCCGAACTCGTCAATAACCTGCTCAATATCTAACCCGGCTCGCTCGCAGCCAATTGCGTAACAGGCCTCGGGGCTGACATAGTCGAAAGTCAACTCGGGGCCATATTTCTCCAGCATCTTGTCCATCTTCTCCCAGTTATAGTCCATATGCAACAGCCGACGGTTGAGGTTGATGTCGTGGACAATGACGGGGTTGTGGAAATACGACTCCACCAGTTGCCTGCCCGTCAGGTCAACTATCTGGCCCAGGTCGTTCATTATAGCTGTGACAATATAGCAGCCCAACTCAAAGGCCCACGCTCGCACCTGTAGCCCTCCACGGTAAGCTGAGCAGAAGAAAATAATCTCGGCGCCATTCTTTTTCAGCCCGGTCATAATGTCGCGAAAGTTCAGGTCATAGCAGATGGCCATGCCGATAGTGCCAAAATCGGTCTTGAAGGTAGACGCCTGGGTGCCCGGGGTTATTCCCGCCTCGATTTCGCCTATCGTCGGGTGCATCTTATGATAGACCCCGTTGATCTCGCCGTCTGGATTGATAAGCACAGCCGAGTTGTAGGCCTGGTCGCCTTCACGAGTATACTGCGGCCAGATGATATACATACCCAACTTGCGGGCCTCCCGCATCATTCGCTGGGTGGTGGCTGTGGGTAGTTCTTCAGCGGCCTTGGCGGGTTGTTCTGCGGAATGTATGTGGGGATAGATCTCGGGAAATGCCAGAATATCAGCGCCCATCTGTCGCGCCCGCCAGGCGTAGTGGGCGGCCTCATCTAATAGCTTCTCCATTTCGTTATCAGGAGAATAGCTCGGCTCGGTTGAGACACTGGCAACGGTTACATGCCGTGACAACGTGATCGCCTCCTGGCTTGCTAATAGGTCGTGCCCAACAGTTCTTCTCAGGGACCGACAGTCCCTCTGTAATAGTTGAACAGCGACGAGAAAGAGGATAGCATAAAAAGGAGGAGTGAGCCGAGCTGCGGCGAATAGCGCAGTGACGCGGCGGTAACCGTCATCTTGAGCACGGCGAGCGTGCTGGCTGCGAAGGAGACCTCACTATTATGAAACTAATGATGTTTGCCAAGAGCCTGCAGGAATATTCCATTGAGAAAGCCGGGCAGGTCCTGAAGGATTTGGGTATACCCGGGATGGACTTCACCGTACGCTCAAACGGGTACATCAAGCGAGAGGAAGTCGTCGAAAAGCTGCCAGCGGCTGTCCAGACCCTGGCGCAGATCGGCATAGAGGTGCCGATGCTGACCACTGATATCACCTCTGCCGACGAGGATTATGCGGAGGATGTCTTTGCTACCGCCGCCGATTGTGGTGTGCAATGGATGAAGTTAGGCTACTGGCATTATCAGGGCTTTGGCACATTGGAGCAGAGTATCTACGAGGTTAAGTCCAAGATCATTGACCTGGAGGCGCTGGCCAAACAATACGGCGTCTGGATCGGCTTGCACATCCATTCCGGTGATGACGTCACGGCAAATG
This sequence comes from Candidatus Zipacnadia bacterium, assembly GCA_029821415.1. Lineage (GTDB taxonomy): Bacteria > Armatimonadota > Zipacnadia > Zipacnadales > Zipacnadaceae > JALGTD01. The sequence continues at coordinate 7,354 of JALGTJ010000070.1, read as the reverse complement.
GCGCGGTCGTCTGGGAGATCCTGCGCGGGCGTAATCCCGAATATGTCGGTGCCTACGTTGACCCGGGCCATATGGTGATGGAGGGGGCACGGTCGGTCTGGAAGCAATGCCTGGACTTGCTCGCACCGTGGATTAAGCTGGTAGCGGTCAAGGATATGAAGTTCGTCTACAACCCAACAGGTGATGATCCCAAGAGCTATGCCGTGCAGATGGTGCCCTTGGCTGAGGGTATGACACCGTGGCCAGAGATATTGGAACTACTCAGCCAGATTGGATTTGATGGTGGAATTACCATGCACAGCGAGTATATCGGCGGACATAGCTTCCGGAATATGGATGCCGACGGAGTCGTCGAGCAGACTCGCAAAGACTTGGCTTATCTCAAGCCTATGCTGTCGAAATACTGGTCGTGGTAACAGGTAAGAGGCGAATAATTGGCGTCGGCTGTTAACTACGCTGCCTGAATGGCAGCGCCCAAAGGAGGTAGCATTTGATGGCTAGGAAGTTGCGTGTTGGACTCATCGGTGCCGGAGGCATCGCCCAATCACATATGCAGGGCTGGGAGGAAAACGAGCACACTGAGGTAGTAGCAATATGTGATATTAAGCGCCAAGCCCGTGAGGATACTGCCAAGCGCTGGGGCGTGGCGAAAAATGCACTATTTGATGATTACGAAAAGATGCTGGAGAAGGTGGAACTGGACATTGTAGACGTCTGCACTCCCAATGCGTATCACAAAGCCGCGGCTGTCGCTGGCTTCCAGGCCGGCTGTCACGTGCTGGTGGAAAAGCCCGTGGCGACGTCAGCGGATGAGTGTCGGGAGATGATCAATGCTGGCAAAAAGGCCAAGAGGCTGCTGATGGTTGCTCAGGTGCTGCGCTTCAATCGGGAGGGACAGACTCTGCGCCGATGGGTGGACGCCGGCCTGGTTGGTGACATCTACTGGGGCCAGTGCACCCTGCTGCGCCCGCGGGGCGTTCCGGCGTGGGGTACGTTCATTGACGCCAAAGAGTCCGCTGGCGGACCTTGCTACGACCTGGGTGTGCATATTCTGGATATGGCTTTGTATCTAATGGATTTTCCTGAGCCGGTTAGTGTCAGCGCGGCTACTTACCTGCAATTAGCTAACAAGCCCTCGCTGATGAAGCACGACCCCGCCAAGTACACGGTGCCTGAAGATATGGCGGCTGGCTTCATCCGCTTTGCAAATGGAGCAACCCTTTCCCTGCAGACCAGTTGGGCGTTGAACGTGACGGAGGCGGCTGCCAAGATGAACGTCGTGGTGTGTGGGACCGGGTGCGTGAAGAGAACGGCATGCTGATAAACGCTACACCTCAGGTGCCTCTGGATGTCCCCGACAGTGGCTTTGTTGCAGAGATAGATGCCTTCGTGGAGGCTATTCTCCAGGGCAAGCCTTCCCCGGTGCCCGGCGAGCAAGCTTTGATTACTCAGCGTATCCTGGACGGTATCTACGCCTCCGGCCAGGCCGAGAAAGAGGTGGAAGTGTAAAGAAGTATTCCTGCTGCGTTTGATCTTCCGTCTCCAGCAAACACGGGACTGGCTCACTGATGAGCCAGTCCCGTCTTCAGCTTAGTGGATAGTCCTCTCAGGCCTTACCACTCTGGCCAGGTCAGGCGGCTGGACAGGTAGATGGCCTTGATTAGCTCAACGGACTTGCGGGCCTCGCGACCGGGGATAGCCGGCTCCCGATCGTTGATGATCGCCTCGCATAGGTCGCGCACGTGTTCGGTGTGTCCAGAGGCGGCTACCGCCGTCGGGTCGGAAGCTGTGCCTTCGTCAGTTGACTCACCAGTAATCTCTTCTTCGCCCTCAATAGCCCACTGGATGATGTCGTTGCCCTGCAACTTAATGGAGCCGTTATCCCCATGGATTTCAATACGGATGTTTTCACCGGGTGTCACTGAGGTGGTGGTCACTAAAGTGCCCAGGGCGCCATTGGTGAACTCCAGATTGACCACGCTGGTATCTTCAACCTCAATGTTGCGCACCAGCCGCCGGCAGTACGCCGAGACGCGGGCTACGTTACCCATAATCCACAGTAACAAGTCAACGCCGTGGACGCCCTGGTTCATCAGCGCACCGCCGCCGTCCAGCTCCCAGGTCGCTCGCCACTCGCCGCTGCCATAATACTCGTGCGAGCGGAAGTACTTCTGATAGCAGTCGCCCAGTACCAGCTTGCCCAGCTTCCCATTGCGAACTGCCTGGCGTACCTTCTGGGAGGTAGCATAGGTGCGGTATTGAAAAACGGCCGCCAGCTTGACATCGTTAACCTCGGCAGCTTCAATCATCGCGTCAATCTTCTCCAAGGTGATATCCAGCGGCTTCTCGCACAGGATATGCTTGCCGGCGCGAGCAGCCGCGATGGCGTGCTCGGAGTGCATCCCGCTGGGCGTGCAGATGGAAACCGCCTGGATGTCATCGTTGGATAGCAGCTCTTTGATACTGGTGACATATGAGCAGTTGTGCTCTTCGGCCACCTTTTTAGCCTTTTCTTCCACTATGTCACAGACCTGCACTAGCTCGGCTTGCTTGTTAGCCTCAACTGCATCTACATGAGTTCCGGAAATAACACCACAGCCAATAATACCCCATCCAATCTTGTCAGTAGCCATAATCAAACGTCACTCCTTGCAGTTTGTTCTTCGTAAATGACTGCAACTTAGTTTCAGCTTGCCCCCTGATTATCCTTCCCCTTTTGCTTAGCCTGCTCGGCGGCCTGTCGAGCCAGGGCATCAGCACGCTGATTGCCCTCGCGGGCAGTATGCTCAATCTGAAATGAGTCAAACTGGCCTATTAGCTTACATGCCCACTCGTACAGCGGGCGGATATTGGCCGATCGGACCTTATAGTTCCCCTGGATTTGGCGGCATAGAAATTCACTGTCGCTATAGACGTGGATTCGCCGCACTCCTCGGGATAGAGCCTCGGAGAGGCCGGCAATGAGCGCCCGATATTCGGCCACTCCTACGGTCGTCTCGCCCAGGGGGATGGCTCGCTCCACCAGGTTATCTCCTGAGCCTTCCAGCACGAAGCCGGCACCCGCCGGCCCGGGGTTGCCCAAGGAGGACCCATCGGTATACAGAATTGCTTCGGGATCAGTTGACATCAGCTATATCAGTCCTAAATGGGGATTGCTGTTCTGATTCAGATTTCTCTGGACGAGGGGGCAGCGGCACTCGGATGCCGGTTGGCGGCACATCCCCAGGGACAGGTGGTGGTGGCGGTGGTACTGCTTCTCCGGCTTTACCGCGACTACCCTCCAGGGCTTGCGTCAGCATGACCAGGTCAAAACCCTCCTTGCGAATGCGCAGGTCGTAGTATATCAAGACTGTCCCGGTCATAGCCACTGGCCTCACCACAATTCCAGTGACCATAGTGGCGGCTACAATGAGAGGCACTGATAGCATCGGATTGGTCGGGAGGGTAAGCAGAAGTGCCACGACAATCGGAATAATTGACAACGCGGCACTGGCTACGAACACAAGCAACTGCAGCAGCAACAAGGTCGCAAATACACGCCAACCCCGCCCGCGAATGAGGTTATACGATCGCCCCATCGCGCTCGGGCCCCAATTCTTCTCCAGTACAACAATTGGCGTGGCCAAACAAAACCACACCCAGCAGAGTATGCCAAGAATGTAGAAAAACTGCATGCCGATCTGGATTAGCAGGTTGACGAGGAGCATAGTAAGCAGCAGTTTCCACCACAGAGGCCAAGCGCGGCGGTAGGCTTCACGCAGCGTGATAGTAGAACCGAGGTAGGTCTGCGATATGGCAATGGTCAGTGCCGCTTCCCCCAACGGATACAAGAGGCTTCCTGCCAATAGCACGAGCACGCCTATCCCTATAATCCCCGCGACTGCGTCCCAGGGCATCTGCGCACCTGCTGGGGCTAAAATGACTTTGGAAACCAGCTCTGCCGCCCATACGTAGAACACCACGAGGGGGCCTTGAGCAATGGCCACAATTTCCAGAAGGAGGGTGAAATTATGCCGATACAGGCGGATCGCGGTGTCCAGGATGTCCGCAATCTCCATTTTCTGGAGCACTGGAGCTTGCCCTAATGCAGTCTCAGACATTGTTCGGCCTCACTGACCGTCTGGTGCAAGTCAACCGTGCCAGCAGTTGTCCGCGCCGTCGGCTAAAGATCTCCGAGCACAAACCGATATAAACAACGAACACCACCAGCACCAACCGGGGGCGAGAGCATTGTTAGCTATGGTAATAGCTGCCGTAGTTATCTGGTTACTTATAGGTGTCCTGGCTGTAGCTGCCTGCCTGCGCAGCAGCCAAGCCGGCCGCTGCGCCGACCAGCGCACCAGCGAGCACTCGGATGAGTTCCGCCGGGCGGTCAGTTTCTAGGCTCAGTCTACTGGACTGTGATTGCGGGCGTCTCTCTTAACCAGCCTGCTCCATCCCCGTATTCCCAGCGTGTAAGCTAGCACCACCACTCCTCCTCGCTCAATCCCTTGCTCCTGTCGCAATGCGATGCGTGCCGCTTGCCCTGTTAGGTTTTTCGCCGTCGGGGGCGGTTACACCTTCGCGGCGCTGTTGCCGACGGTTGCGTTCTGGCTCAATTGGGAGTATAGTGTTGAGAGTGTGATCACTTCAAAGGACCCTAGCGCCGTCACGAGCCGCGAAGGTGGTGAGTTCTATATATGAGTTTCAGCCTGGGCAGGAAGATTGCTACTATTGGAATATTGACCGTGGTAGTGGCGTTAGTTGGATGTTCCCGGCAACATAAGCAGGTAACCTCTACCGCCGTTCCCCCGCGGCAAGCTATGCAGCAGAGCCACCCCGCCGAAAGTGAGCCTGAGCCTGAAGAAACTGGTAAGCAGGCCGTGCCTGGCCAGGAGCAGCCAGCAACAGCTAAAGGCGGCATTATCGAAGTCGAGCAAGACAATTTCGAGCAAGAGGTCATCCAGGCCGATATGCCGGTGGTGGTTGACTGTTGGGCGGAGTGGTGCCAGCCATGTCATATGATCAGGCCCATCCTGGAGCGGCTGTCGGAAGAGTTTGCCGGCAAGGCAAAGTTTGTGAGTGTCAATATGGAGACGAATAGGAAGCTGGCTGAGCGGTTCTCAATACGTTACCTGCCCACAATATTGATTATTGACAACGGCAAGGAGATTGACCGATCCATTGGTGTTTTGCCGGCGCAGCAACTGCGCGAGAAAATAACCACGGCTATCTCCTCCGAGCAATAGTAGCCTCTCCGCGGGCAAATCGGGTGCCACCTGTGACCTACGAGCCGCGAGTCTACAGGAAATCTGCTGAAAGTCCCGATCTGGTTGGCTTTGCTGTAGTGGTGGCAGAGACCGACCTGTATGTGCAGGCTGAGATGTGCCTGACTGATGAAGCATTGGAATCGGTCCGGGAGGCTCGCGCCCAAATTGAAAGGCATATCCAGCGTTATCCCGATTTCGCCAGAAGCTTCAGGCCTTTGCCGCGGCCGAGTAGTTGCCCGGCCCTGATCGCCGAAATGTACCGGGCTGCCCAGCAGGCGGGTACCGGGCCGATGGCAGCGGTGGCCGGCGCTGTGGCTGCCTATGTCGGCGAGCAGTTGCTGAAAAAGAGCAAGCAGGTCATCGTAGAGAATGGTGGCGACATCTTCCTGGCGACGGCGGTTGCTCGGGTAGTGGCGATTGAGGCGGGCCAGTCCCGATTCAGTGGGCGGGTTGGCTTGGCTATTCCAGGCGGGGTGCGGCTGGGAGTCTGCACCTCTTCGGGCACTGTGGGCCACTCCCTGAGTAGCGGTCGGGCTGATGCAGCGGTGATTATTGCTCCGAATACCGCTCTGGCTGATGCAGTAGCTACGGCTATGGCAAATCGGATACATGGTCCCCAGGATTGCCAGCAGGCCCTTGCGTGGGCCACACAGGTGCCTGGTATTTCGGGAGCGGTCGCGATTTACGGCGATAAGATGGCGGCTGGCGGCCAAGTTGAGATCGTGCCCATCATCCGAAACGGGAAAACCTTTGTCTCGGCGACATCTGAGGGACTTCTGCTTGACAGGGAAACCGACGGTAGAATACAATAGTAAAGCCTGTGGGGGAAACCCGCGGGCATACAATAACACGGAAATGTTGGCAACTGGGGGAGCTTGTTTGCTGAGAAAGCGGCCTGGCCGCTGACCCCATGAACCTGATCCGGATAATGCCGGCGAAGGGAGATGCCTTGTGCAAATGCACTCCTCAATCGGCTCCCGAACGGGCCGATTTTTCTTCGCTGGCACGCCCAACTTGAGGAGGCTTATTTTTATGTCACTGCATCACATTGATGAGACTCGAGTTACTCGTTTTATCGTCAGGAGCTTCGCCGAAGATTTTGTAGACAACACTCACCTGGACGTGGCCGTGGTGGGTGCCGGGCCCTCGGGCATAACTGCGGCGCGCCTGCTGGCCGAGGCTGACTATCAGGTGGCAGTATTTGAGCGCAGTTTGTATGTAGGTGGGGGTATGTGGGGTGGCGGTATGCTCTTTCCCCGCGTAGTCATTCAGGATGAGGCCGTCCACATTGTCAAGGACGTTGGCGTCAATGTCCGGGTCGCCGGTGAAGGCTACTGCGTGGTTGACTCGGTAGAATGTGTAGCGAAATGTGCTGCAGCGGCGCTGGACGCTGGCGCCCGTATCTGGGTGGGTATGCTGGTTGAAGATGTGATGATTGACGAAGAGGCACGAGTCTGTGGGGTGGTGCTGAATTGGGGTGCAGTACAGCGCGCTCAGATGCACGTGGACCCGCTGGCGGTCAGCGCACGATTGGTGATTGATGCCACCGGACACGAGGCCGATGTGCTGCGAACCATCGAGCGTAAGGTTGCTGGTGCCCAGTTTGATACGCCTACCGGTCGGATAGCCGGCGAGAGTTCGATGAATGCCACTGAAGCCGAAGGCCACATTGTTGAGCTGACCAAAGAGGTCTATCCTGGGGTCATAGTAGCCGGTATGGCCGCCAATGCCGCGGCCGGTGCCCCGCGCATGGGCGCGATCTTCGGGGGGATGTTTCTGTCCGGTCAGCGGGCGGCACAACTGGCTGCTAACCTGCTTGCCGGCGAATAACCACGCGTGCCGCAACGACGCAATGACTGTTTGCTCACCATCACCGCGCTAACACTTGCCTGGGGACACCGAAGCTGGAAAGCCGCTCTAAGTCGCGGGCAGTTCGCAAACTTGCTTGACATAATCTGTGTGATATGCTATAAGGCAAAGTAGAAGAATAATGTTTGATCATAGTTGGCCGAAATTCTGCTGCTGTATGGGCATGCCCCAGCCGCTGGTGCGCCACGTTGTACGCGGGCGCAGCCAGCGGCCCTCCGGGCAGGCGGGATAAGGCC
>JALGTJ010000069.1 GCA_029821415.1 Candidatus Zipacnadia bacterium | reverse complement strand
AAGAATACGAGATGGCAGGGCTGGAGGAGGTTTCCGCCACCCGTCCTGCCGAAGAAGCTGCTGAGGAGGCCGCAGCGGTTGCTGAAGAGGCCGCAGTGGCTGCTGAAGAGGCCGCAGTGGCTGCTGAAGAGGCTGAGGAAGAATATATCCCACCTCCGCCCCCGCCAGGAGCCATAGAGCTTGAGGAGGAGCCAACAGAGACAGTTGCCGCTGTAGCGGAGCAAGAAACGCCGTCACCACCTCCGGCCCCTCCGCCTCCGGAAGGGGTATTTGATGTTGATGAGGCGGCCACTGAAGAGGAGGCTCAGGAGAGCACGGGGGACGAATGGACTATACGCGAAGATTGACGGTACGGGCCGATAGATAGCGGGATCGTTGATGTCGACAGTTACTGAGCGTGTCGCAGAGGTTAAAGAGAAAGTTGAACAGGCCTGCCAACGAGCGGGCCGCGAGATGGAAGACATCACCATTATGGCGGCGACCAAGGGCCGCAGCGTTGCGGAGATAGTGGAGGCCGTCAATGCCGGCCTCAGCGATGTGGGGGAGAACTACGTTCAGGAGCTGCTTGACAAAAAAGGTGAACTGGACGAAGCGGGCTACAGTGACATCCGCTGGCACGCCATCGGTCATTTGCAGCGAAACAAGGTTCGCTACGTAGTACCAATTTGTGACCAGATACACTCGGTTGATAGCCTGCGGTTGGCTCAGGAAATTGACAGGCGCGCTGCCCGCATTGGCAAGGTCCAGGCAGTGCTGCTGGAGATCAACATAGCGGGTGAGGAGAGCAAGTTCGGAATTGCTCCTGAGCAGGCGCCACAGTTGGCTGAGCAAATTATGGAACTGGAGCACCTGCAATTGCGAGGGCTAATGACTATGCCTCCTTATACCGATAATCCTGAGGACAGCCGCCCTCTATTCAAGGCGCTGCGGGATCTGGCCGAGCAATTGGTTGGCCGGGGGCTACCCAGCGAGGCGATGAGCGAGCTGTCAATGGGTATGAGCGGCGACTATGAAGTCGCCATTGAAGAAGGAGCGACAATCATCAGGCTTGGCACAGTACTTTTTGGGCCTGGCCGCTACTAAGCAATGGTCCTTGGCCGGTGAAAACAACATAGATTGATATGCACTGAAACAGTCGACTTAGTATACACAGCCCACGATACAGCACTCAATTGTAACAAAGGAGGGATCACCGGTGGCTAGAGGCTTACTTGCTCAGACCATGCAGTGGCTGGGTTTGGAGGCGGGCGATATTGAGTATGGTGAGTTTGATCACTACGAGCCGCCTTCGCCGGCCAGTGAAGGGGACCTCGACCCCCGGGTCACAGCTTCGTCGCGCAAACCTCAGGCGATTAGTTGCCCGCTTGTCCGTGCCGAGCCCCGCACTATGGAGGAAGCTACTACTGTCGGGGATGAGATCAAGCGCCAGAACCCTGTGGTGATTAATCTGGAGGGTGTAGACCGGGACGAAGCGCGTCGGATCCGCGATTTCTTGGGCGGGGTTACCTATGGTGTGAATGGGTATATGCGCAAGATTGGCAGTTGGGTGTATGTATGTTCTCCGTTTGATATGCCCATTGAGAAGCTGCTATTGGACCCGTCCCGGCGCGGTGAAGACCGTTTCGAGGATGACTATGCTCCCCCAGTTGAATGAGCTGCAATACCGGCTACTATTCGTGGCTATTGCCGGCAAATGATTTGGATGGGCGGAAGAGCGGATGACTGAATATGATTACCGAATAGGTTGGATTGGAACCGGCAATATGGGCGCGAGTCTGCTCAGAGGGGCACTCGAGGCGGGAGTTGTCTCCGCCCAGCAAGTTGCCTTCTATGACCCGAACCCTGAACGCCAGGAAGCTGTCGGCACGTTGCTGGGTCATCCGGTCGCTGCTGGTAATCAGCAGGTAGTTGAGTCGGCGGAAGTTGTTGTGGTGGCCGTCAAGCCTCAGGTTATTGCCTCTGTATTGACTCCTCTTAAGCCGGTGTTTCGCGAAGGCCAGTTGGTTGTCTCTATTGCCGCCGGGGTCAAGCTGGCCCGTCTGGCGCAGTTGTGTGGATCGCGCCCGGCCCTGGTTCGGGTGATGCCCAATATCCTGTGTACCATCGGCGAGGGCGTTGCGGCCTACAGCAGCGCCGAGAAGGTTAGTGCTCAACACTGCGAGTTTGTCGAGGCGCTGTTTGGTGCGGTTGGCTCTATTATTCCGCTCGAAGAGCATCTTCTGGATGCAGTAACAGCCGTCTCTGGTAGCGGGCCAGCCTTTGTAGCCTTGTTCATTGAGGCCCTTGTTGATGGCGCAGTAGCCGCAGGTTTGCCACGGGAAACGGCTGTGCAACTGGCAGCTCAGACTACGCGGGGAGCAGCCCAGTGGGTACTGGAAGGCCGTGGCACAAACGAGTTGCGGGAGGCGGTTACTTCGCCAGGCGGTACCACGGCTGCCGGTCTGCGTGTCCTTGAGCAAAAGGGGCTGCGTAGCGCAGCTATTGAAGCGGTCATTGCCGCAGCACGCCGCTCAGAGGAGCTGGGACAATGAGCGTTCTGATTTCCCCTAGCGAGGTATGATGCCGGTGTTGGTTCCTCGCTTAATAGATCTCATCTTCACCGCCTTCTACATAATTCTCCTGGCACGAGTTGTTTTCAGTTGGGTGCCAATTTCCTCCCGATCGTCGGCGCTGGTGGAATTACGCAGTTTTTGCTATAGGGTCACCGAGCCGCTACTGCGGCCCATTCGGCGACTGTTGGCGCCTTATCAGAGAAACTCGCCGGTGGATTTTTCGCCACTCATCTTGATTGTGCTGCTGTCAATAGTTCAGGGAGTTCTGTTACGGTAACTGGAGCCCATAGATTACAGTTCTGTCGTCAGGTGCATAATGATTGATCCTCACCTGGTGCCCGTTCAGTTCAGAAAAACTCCTCGGTCTGACCACAACGTAGCCCGAATTGTCACCATTGTCGCGCTGGCGGCGCTGACTGGGCTATTGATTGGTCTCGTAGGCGGGCCATACGGGCTGGCATCCGGCAACTGGCTGCAATCGTCGGTGCAGATAACACTACCTGCGGACATACTCTACCGCATCAGCGTGGGACTGGCTGCCTCCGGCTATGAATTGGGCACCAGCGATATCTTCAGCGCTCATCAGCTCCAGCAGACTGCTATTGCCCTGTATGAGCGGGGGGCTCTGGGGCCGCAAAAATCAGCCAAGGCCAGTTATCGCCTGGGCATCATCTATGCTAAATCTGGGTATCGCGACCATGCCCGTGCCATGTTTGAACAGGCTATCCAGCGCGATGGCAAAAATACCAAGCTCTATTCGCTGCTTACCCGATTGTATGCCGACGAGTCAGTTGAAGACTCAAGCCTGTTGAAGCGAGTAGACCTGCTTGATGAGCAAGAACGCTGGCTGGCTATTATGACCCGGGCGGACCTGTACGAGCGCGTGGGTCAACGAGATCACGCAGAACAGCTCCGTGCTCATTGGCGGCAGCGGCAGATAGTATTCGCGGATATTGTCGGCATACTGATGGCCTTCTATGCAGTGATGGGGCTGGTGGGGGTGGTAGCGTTAGCGATCTTGGTGATCTGTTGGCTGGCCGGTCGCCGACGCAGCATCTCGCCGTGGCGCAAGCCGTGGAATCTATTGGATATAGCCGAGGTGCTGGTGGTTTTGCTCTTCCTGCTGGTGTGTGCATCAATGGTTACAGCAGGCCTGCGCGGGGTCATTGGCCCGGCATCGTCTTCCGAGACAACTAATGCCCTCTTGATGCTGGTTGGGTACCTGTTCTCCGGAGTTTGTACCATCGCACTAATAGCATACCGTATTGGGCCGCGGTGGCGTGTCTGCGAGCTGTTGGGGCTGAAGTGGTATCGGGTGGCTGCTTGCGTTGGGCGGGGGATTGTCGGTTTCGGCGTGGTGGTGGCGCTGCTGGTGATAACTTTGAGTGTGCTTGGGCAGTTTGGGATAGAGCGGATTGTGCCACTGGCCCCCCAAACGCCTGTGGATGTCTTTCTGGGAACGCGCAGCCCGCTTACATTTGCTGTTTATTTGCTGCTGGTCGGGATTGTTGCCCCAGTGGTTGAGGAGACAATATTTCGTGGTTTTGTCTATGCGGGTTTGCGCCGAACTATGACGGTGCCGGCAGCGGCTCTGGCGAGTGCCCTGGTTTTCGCTGCTGCGCACGTCGCCGTTCCGGTGGGTGGCTTGTTGGCAATTACATTGATCGGTGTGGTGCTGGCCTACTTGTATGAACGCAGTGGCTCCTTGATTGCTCCGATGGTAACACATGCTATGTACAACAGTTTCGTATTGCTGTTGCTGGCTGCCTACGCGCTGATATGAACTCACCGTCGCAGCGAGTTAGCACAAGATTTGACGTGCGCGTCATTCCGCGAGCGCCGCAGGAAGGCTTCGGCGGGATACGTGGTTCAGCAGTGGTGGTGCGACTAAGTGCCCCGCCGGTAGAAAATGCGGCTAACGAGGCATTGATTAAGATGCTCAGCGAGGCTCTGAATGTGCCGACCAGCGACCTGGCGATAATCTCCGGTCACCACAGCCGCAACAAAACGCTGCGAGTTGTGGGACTGAGTGCTGCCGAGTTGAAGCAGCGCCTGCGCGAAGCTGGTGCGCTATAGCAGGGAAGTATGCACAGTTGGAGATTAAGCCGGCCGGTGAGGCATTTTACATTACAGAGCCGGGTTCTCCATATGAGATGGGGAGCAACTCGGTAGACCCTGCAATAAATACAGGCAGAGAGCAGGTATCGGGCGACTATAGCTTATTTCACAGAGGCCCTTGCGTCGATTATGCCCCTTCACCTGCCCGGTTGGTGAGACCCGTTCGCTCCGTGTGACGGTCAATGTGCCGCGGGATGCTATCCCGGGCGAGCACGAAGGTAACAGACGGGTATAGTCTGGCGATTCGTTGGAGGTGTCCGTTCCTGTGATGCTGACAGTATGGAGCTTCTCGCTCCCCGAGGACCCAGGCTTGATATCAGCTACTCCTGGCTCTTTTTCTATTAAGGTCTAAAGGAGAGAGACTGGCAATGAAAATGGTGGTAGTATTAGTATTCATGCTGTCGGTAGCCTTGCTATGTGTGCAGACGCTTGTGGCACAGACTAAGCGTTCGCCGGTTAAGCCTCGCCGGGTGATTTTCAACTGTGACGGCTGGAGTGTCTTTACGGATGCCCACGGTAGTCTGGACGCCTGGGTGGAGAATATCTTCGGGCCTCTGGAAGATAGCCACGTGGATGCGCTCTTCTGGTGCGATGGCTCCGGGGGCAACACAGCCCGGTATGATAGCGATGTCCTGGAACCGTGGGGGCAGCGTATCGGCAAAACCGACCCCGTCCTGATGAAGTGGATAGCAGAGGGTAATGATCCGGCTAAAGTGGTCGTGCGGGAGGCGCACCAACGGGGTATAGATGTGTTTTATTCGTTCCGCATCAACGATATCCATGACTCTTTCGAAAGTTGCGCCGAGGAATTCCCTACCTATAAGGCGGAGCACCCGGAGTGGATGATTGGCGAGGGCCAGCCCTACGGTTATCCGACTGCCCTGAAGTTTGATATCCCGGAAGTGCGGGCGATTAAGCTTGCGGTTATCAATGAACTTTTCGAGAAATGGGACTTTGACGGAGTGGAGATTGATTTTATGCGGGGTGTGCCCTACTTCACTCCAGGCACCGAGCCCCAGAATGCCCACATCCTGACCGAGTTTCTGCGCGAGGTGCGCCAAGATCTTGACCAACGTGGGGAGGAGCGCGGGCGCCGGATCGAACTGGCAGTGCGGGTAGATGAGGCCTTGGATATTTGTCACTTGGACGGATTTGATGTGGAGAGCTGGATTAAGGAGGGGCTGCTGGACATTCTGGTTGTGGGAGCTGGCGCGGGAGATATTTCAGTGGAGGAATTCAAGGAGCTGGCAGCAGGCACCAGCGTGCGGATCTATGCCTGTCTGGAAGCCTACGGGTCTGTGGGTAGGTACCGGCCACGTTCGGAGGAGGTAAGACGGGCGCTGGCGCTCAACTACTGGTACCAGGGCGCAGATGGCATTTACACTTTCAATTGGTTCCCTCACTCGCCCGGCCGCGCCTACGAAGCCTCTCTGCTCAAAGAGATTGGTGACCCCAACGCGATGGCTGGCAAGCCTCTGGCACGCACCTGGTTCGGGACTATCCCCATAACTGGGCGCATGGTGTGCTGCCCGCCGAACTGACCGAGGGCCAAACCGTGGTAGTTCCCATTATGGTGGGGGAAGACTTGGTGGCGGCCGCCCAGCAGCATCCGTTCTCCCGGCTGGAGTTGCGCGTAGAGTGCGACAACCTTGCCGCCAGCGATTCGCTGGCCATAGCGCTTAATGGCGAAGGACTCCTATGGCAGAAGCGTGAAAATGGGGTTATCACGGTCGCGCTGACGCCCGACCAGGTCCGGCACGGGGGCAATCACGTCTCACTTCGCCTGGCCCGGCATGCCCCGCAGGCAGAGGGCGTGGTAACCGTGAATATACTTGAGATTCACGTCGTTTATCAATAGCAGGGCAATTCCTGCCGGCCACAGTTTGCTGGTGCCTGTAGCGGTCACAGGCCTTAACCTG
>JALGTJ010000068.1 GCA_029821415.1 Candidatus Zipacnadia bacterium | reverse complement strand
CCGGTTAGCTTGGAGACAGCCCACTTCTCGTCAGGCGTCTGCAGCAGGCTGGCTATCTGCTGGGCCGTAGGATTATCCGCAGGAATTGTTCCTGGCTTGAAGGCAACCGCGGCAACCAGTCCCACGGTGCACCGGGCCGCCGAGCACAGGGCATCAGCAGTCAGATCACCAAAACTGGTCTCCGCGCGGGTGGCATTCTGAGTGGACAGGGTGGCGGTGTCGACGGCACCAATCGTCCACCACACAGCACCACCAGCTATCAATGCGGCAATTACCGCTGTTACCACTATCTTTCTCATTGTGTCTCACCACCTTCTCGGGCCGTCGTCAGCAAGTAAGCCCGGATGAACTCGTCAATATCTCCGTCCAGGACCGCCTCTACCTGGGACACTTCAACATTTGTCCGATGGTCCTTGACCATCGTATACGGCTGCATAACATACGACCGAATTTGACTAGCAAAGGCAATATCTTGTTTGCTGCCGCGAATCTCGCCTATCTCCGCGGAGCGCTGACGGCGCTGGTGCTCAGCCAGGCGAGCTCGTAGCACCTGTAGCGCAAAGCGCCGATTAGCATGTTGCGAGCGCTCTGCCTGCGATTGCGCAGTGATCCCCGTTGGTTCGTGGGTGATGCGCACCGCCGAATCGGTCTTGTTAACATGCTGGCCGCCGGCACCGCTGGAATGGAATGTCTCAATGCGCAGATCCTCAGGATTGATATCTACCTCAATGTCTGCTTCCACCTCCGGTATCACATCAACCGAGGCAAAGCTGGTATGACGGCGCTTGGAACTGTCAAACGGCGAAATGCGCACCAGCCTATGGACACCATTTTCGGCTCTCAGATAGCCGAACGCATAAGCGCCGGCGACCCGCGCAGTGACATTGCGAAAGCCAGCCGCATCACCTTCAACGAAGGAGATGACCTCGAACCGAAATCCGTGCCTGTCCGCCCACAGCCGGTACATACGCAGCAACATTTCCGCCCAGTCACAGGCTTCGGTACCGCCCGCTCCAGCAGTTATGGTCAGGATGGCGTTCTCCGCGTCATATTTACCCCCAAGCATAGCCGCAAGTTGCAGCTCTTCAAGCTGCTTCTCGGCAGTATCCAGGCCATCACAAACCTCCTGAGCGACCGACTCATCACCTTCTTCGGCAGCCAGTTCTAAGAGCACCTGGTAATCTTCCAGCCTCTGGCTGAGCTCTTCCCACGGCTCGACGGTGCTGCGCAGCGCACTGAGCTTCTGCATCAACTGTTGGGCGGCGGCCGTATCATCCCAGAAGTTCGGCTCTTTGGTACGGTTTTCAAGTTTCGCTATTTGCCCACGGCGGGAAGCAATGTCAAAGACGATCGCCGACCTGTTGGAGCGCCTTGTGCAGTTCTTCTAATCGATTTTGCAAATCTTGGGTCGTCATATCGGCCTGTGCCTCCCGCATACTGCATTACATTAGACGTATTACCGCACCAATGGTTCCGTTTGGTACCTATGCCGAGATCGCTGGCTGCCCGGATGCCCGGCATCCGGGCACCGGTTTTACTACTGGGCCTCCAACTGCTGCAGCAGGATCGCCGCAAACTCAATCCAGCGTCTCTCCTGCTCAGTGCCGGCCTCTCGTATCTCCTCAATCTGTTTCAGTATGCGGATTGCTTCGCTGCGATTGTTAGCTAAGTACTGGGCCACCGCCAGAAAGTAACGCACCTCGGTGCGCCGGGTAGAGTGGGGATGGTCGTCGAGGTAGCCTTGCAGAAAACGGCCAGCCTTGGCCGGAGCATCTGGTATGGAGATTATGGCCAAGTCCAGTTCAGCGTCGGCCTTGGCACCAGTCTTGTTGTCGGGATCTAACTTGCAGGCATGTTGCAGGTGCTTCTTAGCTTCTTCGTACAGTTCCAGTTCCAGACAGATATGCCCCAGGCGGGCATAAGCTCGGGCCTGCTTAAGCTTATCGGCTTCCGCCCCCTGTCCCTTAATAAGCAGTTGGACGGCTTCCAGGATCTGCACAAACCACTGCGCCGGGATGTATCCGTAGATCTGAAAAACCTTCTGCCCAGAGCGGTCGAAAAACAGATGAAAGGGCAACCGGTAAGCCGTGAAGCCCGCCTGTTCTTCGTCTGCGTCCGGCAGCAGTCCCGGCACGTGTTTGTGTATAAACTGTCGGTTGGGCGGCAGATGCACCTCCAGAGCACAAAGTACGAAGTCGTGCAACACCTGCCTTACCTGCTGGTTAGTCAGGGTGAAATGGCTCATTTGGTAACAGGGATTGTACTTCGCAACCCTCTCCCAATCCTCACGAGACATACGGGGATATTCCCAGACGTAAACATATACTGGCTTGCCGCTGTCCTGAGACTGCGCCTTGGCCTTCTCCCAGTTCTCATACCACAGGTTTACTTGGGCAGCAGTCGCTCCCAGAACCGGCTCCATGGAGCCTACACCAAGCAGGACCATCGCCAATAGCAGTTTTCGTAGCATATCAGCCACCAACTCACGATTTTCTCCGAATGGTTCTGTTCTGACCAAATCTATTCAGGCTGCCGCTAAGTATGTAGCACCTCTCTACCGCCTGTCTGTCGCCGGCAGATCCACAAAAGCCAGTATTATCTTGACGACCGGCTGGCTAATGCTCCATCGCACTCATACATCATACTCTGTGCAATAGAATAGTCAAGGGTGAGACCTGCCTGCTACCAAATATATCGTGCCCTCACCGAAAAGGTGTGCTCGTCGTTGTTGTAGTTCAGTTGGAAGTACGAGTACTCGAGCGCAATCCTTTGCAAACGCGGCAGCTCCAGCAGCGGCGAGCTGCGGTCACCAATTTGCCTGATCCCTTCTCCCAGCCGACCCAACCCCATCCAGCGTTGCAGCTCGCGGTCCCAGCTAGTGCGGATAACAATATTATCAGCCTTCACCAATTGCTGAAACTGCGCTTCCAATTTGTCGTGCCCCACGAAATACTGATTGAGGATCGTCTCTATTTGCCCGATGGGTTTCATAGTGGAAGCCATCATCCAGGGCAGATATGTCCCCCCGGCGGCATACGCGCGCCCCTCCGCCAGAGCCCGACGTAGGCCTTCAGTGGTGTTATCACTGGCCTCAATCGTGGTGAAGGGCAGGCCAACGACTGCACCATAGGGGCTGTTACTGGCGTACAGGGCCGGCTTGTCGGATAGCTGTGGGTCGTACAATATCTGCAGCGTGCGGAACATCTGGAAGAAGTCAGCTTGAATGAGGTAGCCGTCAAATGGCATCTGGCGCAAGACCCGCGGCCCACCTGCCACTCCAGGATGAGCCAAAACCGCTAACCCGCCGCGGTCGTGAATCATCTCCACGGTCTTGCCCATTGTCATTCCTTCAGGCACCCAGCTATTCAGAAACAAGCCAAGCACTCCACCGCTGGTGGTATCTATGTACTCCCCAACAATTACTCGAAAGTCCGCTGGCAGCTTCCGTGCGGCGCGCAACCTATCTGCTATCTGCTGGGCCCGCAGGGCCCCATCAATCCGGTTGCGGTCAGCGATGACTACCGCCCCCAGGCCTCGCTTGGCAGCACGGAGCAACAATGACTCCACCGAGGTCGTTGAATCGACGGAGACATTGCTCTCGACTCGCAGATCCACCGCAACTTCGTGCTCGCCCGTCGAGACTTCGGTTATCATTGCTGGCAGCAGATCAACCACTCGCGGAGCTATATGCTCCACCAGCAGCTCGCGAAACTGGTACTGTTGCCGGCTGAGGGCAGCCAGCAATGTGTCCTCCCCCACGGTGGGATGATCCCGGTACGTCCACCAGTAGGCGGCTGCCAGCAGCGCGCGCTGCCACGCAGTGTCCTTATCCTCGTTGCACCGCTGTACCTCCTCAACAGCGATCCGGAACGGATTGGCCCAGCCGCGTTGCTTCAGCCAGGGCGAGGTGAGGTAACACTCACGGCACATCTCATCCCAACTCCGACCAGGATAGATCTCGGGAAGAAAGCTCGGACAGATCTGGGGCGACATCCGCCCCTGCCGCGCAGTGTCAAGAGGATACCGGCGCTGGATTGGGGGTACGCGATGCACGGGCAAGCCGGTATCGGCTGTGTACAGAGTATACGCTTCTTCATACCAAGTGAGTGGCTCAGTGGGCGGACGAGCGGCAAAACCTGCCAGCAGAGCTTCCCGCGATGAAGAGTAGTGCGCCCGAAGTTGCTGCTGCAGGGTCAGAGGTGATTCATCAGCTCCTTCGCTTGACAAACCGCCCGCCAAGCCCAGCTCCAGCCCCACTGCCCTCCCGCAACTGGCTGCCACCATTCCATCCACGACTGTCAAGCACAACAGCAAACGTACAATTAAGGAGCAATGAGGATGCACACTTATCGATGATCTACCCACCTTTACTCGGGGGGTGGTTTCATCTGTGAAATCTGCGGAATGACTTCAAGATCTTCTGCCAGCGACCCCATAGGCAATTCATAACTACGGCCTGTGCTGTTGAAGCCCAGCTTCTCGAGGGCTTCAGCGGCCTGCTGCATCATAATCGGCTTTTTGGGATCAGCCAGGGAACCGGTCGCCACCTGTTGCAGTAATGGCACGCTGCGCCGGTCACCAATTTCGCCTAAGACCCAGATGGCTCGTGCCCGAAATTGCTCGCCTAAATGGGTATTCTTGACAACCTTGCTGACTTGCTCAATTACTGGATTGGTCTCGCGAGACACCGGGATTCGCCGACCATGCTTGACCAGCGCCACTGCTATCTCGTCATAAAGCTCCTCGTCGCTGCTCAGCGCATCGCTGAGCAGTTCAATTGCCCGACTGTCGCGCGAATTCGCCAGGGCAATGATCGCTTGCTCTCGCGTGGTGGTCCGGGGGGATTCGATCTTGCGGCTGAGCTCCTCCATAGGGTCTATAGCACAGCCAACCAGCAGACTGACAAGACCAACTCCCATCGCTATTACGATACCTTGTTTAGCTCTATGCGTCATTGACTATCCTCTCCGAAGGAACGATCTGCTGGCTGTCTACGATTCTGGGGCTACCGCATAGCGCACCCAATAGTGCGGATCAGCCTGGGCTTGCGTGAGTATCTGCTCAACTCTGTCACTCTGCTCATCCGGCCAGGAGACGCGCAGTAGCGAGTTTATTGCCGCGATGCGGACGTCCCCCACTTCGTCGCTAGCCGCCTCAATCAAAGCATCAAGTGCTCTTCCGACATCCTCTTCCACCATCCGAAGTGGCAACCGCGCCTAGTGCCCGCGCTGCCTCCATTCGTAGCAGCCAGGAATTGTCCTTCTGCCCCTCGTCCACAACCGGCCGGTACGCAACTGCCTCAGCCAATTGTGATGCTGTCGCTGGCTCCGCCAAGGAAGCCAAAGCACGTGCTGCGCTGATGCGGACGGTCAATTCTTCGGTATCGTTGGCGACCAACTGTGCCAGTTTCTCGGCACTGTCTTTGACCCGTAGCTGTCCCAGTGCTTCCGCCGCCGCAGCTCTGACAGACGGCTCAGCGTCGTCGAGCATAGGTATAAGCACCTCAGCCGCCCGGGGTTGGCCGAGCTGGCCAAGCACCATCGCACCACGCCGGCGTACGTGCGCATCCACATTCTGAGCACACTCGACTACCCGCGGGTAAACGCTTCCCCCCCGAGCGATCAATTGCTCCATCGCCTTGGCAGCTTCTTTGTCATCTACTCCCGACATCTGCTCAAGCCATTCGCTGGTCCTACGAAGCTGCTGTGCGTAGGTTAGAAAATAGCCTCCAGCAGCGACCAACACAATGACTATAGTGATTAATGTCGTCCGTTGGCTCACGTCCGGCTCCTTTTCGCGAGAAAGTTAGGTTATTAGCTACCGGCAACGATGCCGCTTTACTTACGGCTCAGAATGCGTGCTTTTATCCTGTGAACTTGGTCGATCCAGGCCGGATCTGGCATCTCCTTCTCCGACAGCCACTTAACCCGCCGCTCAGCCTGCCTGGTTCCGATACCATCCAACACCGCCACACACCACAGCTTCTGCTCTTCGCTTTTGGCCTTTGGGCCAAAAAGATTAATCGTCGGTTCTGTAGCTGGCTCGCCGATTGCTGCCAGGATGCCAGCGGCCCAAGGCTTGATTTCATCAGGAAAGCTATCCAGACCCTCCAGCAGTGCCTTAACAGGCAAATCTTTCATACTGGCCAGCGCGCGGGCGACCTCCGTTCGCAGTTCCTCGTTGTCAGTTTCCTTCAATACATTTATCAGTTGGTTAGCAACCTCACTCAGCCCGGGCTTTTGGTCGGCCCCCGCGGCAGCGCGCACACCGATCTGAGCCATCGACTGAGCAGCTTCAAAGACGAATGGCCCATTCGGCGTCAATAGGTCCTTGAGCACTGAGACAGACGACAGCGTAGCCACCGAGCCCAGATTCCTGACTGCCGCTCGTCGTAGAGCCGGATCCTCGCTGGTGTCTTGAATGGTCTCAGTGAGCACCTCCACCACGGTCTGGCTCTCCTCGCCGGTGGCCACACCCCCCATCACATCGAACAGCAGGCGATTGGCCTCTGGTGAAGCATGATAGGCCAGAACTATGGCCGCGCGCCAGAACTATGGCCGCGCGCCGACGGGCATCCTCGTCTCCTCCCTCCAGGACTTGCCGCAGGCCTTTACTAACCTCATCCAATTGCCAGTCTTTCAGCAGAACGTAGGCCACCTCCCGTACACTTGGGCTGGAATCGGTCAATCCGGCCAGGAGTAAGTCGGTGGTCTCCGGATTCCGAATATCACCAATTGCCTGAGTCAGTCGCCGCCAGCGATTTGGTGTAGCCCAGAGCCCTGATTGCTGCCGCCTGGACCTCGGCTGGCTGGGTGGGATCCTTGAGCAGCTCGCTGATTGGATCAATTATCGCAGGGCCGATTTTGCCAAGCGTCGTTGCGACCCACTGACGGACGTCGGCTCGCGGCGAGCGTAGCGCCGCCAGCAGTGGCCTGATGGCTGGGATCCGAATCTTGACCAACGCCTGCTGCGCTATATATTTGCTGCGCAGATCGCCGGTGGCCAACTTGTTGATCAGTGCAGCAACTGCTGGC
This sequence comes from Candidatus Zipacnadia bacterium, assembly GCA_029821415.1. Classification (GTDB taxonomy): domain Bacteria; phylum Armatimonadota; class Zipacnadia; order Zipacnadales; family Zipacnadaceae; genus JALGTD01. The sequence goes on along the minus strand of JALGTJ010000068.1, from coordinate 8,709 downwards.
TCGCCAATTCGGGCCAACGCCTCCCGGACGGCATCATAAACGTGCCAGTTGGGATCGCTTAGTGCGACGAGCATTCGGTCAACAACTTGCGGAGTACTGGCCGCCCTCAACATATCTTTGGTCATACTGCCCAGAGTCTCCGCAGCTAAACGGCGAACAGCCGGGCTGGAGTCGGTCAGCCGCATCGCCAGCGGACCAACCACCTGGCGACTGCCAATGCCCGCTATTATTTCCGTGGCTAGCAGGCGGGTCTCTGCGTCGGCCGCGTTCAACGCCGGAGCCAAAGCAGAAACGGCCGGCGCTCCCAGCCGACGCAACGCCAGTTGCAACTCAGCAGTGGCTCCTGTCCTGTTCGTCATCAGTGTCTGCACCAGGACCGGAGCGACCTGTGTTGCCCCAATCTGGCCAAGTGCCGTCGCCGCCTCTGCCTTGACATCTGTTCGGGAATCACCGAGCGCGGTAACCAGCGCATTGACAATTCTCGGCTGATTACCAGCTGACAACAGCTTGCCCAGCGCCAGCGCCGCTTGCTGACGCACTCGCCAGTCAGGATCGGTTGCCAGGTGTGTTATCAGCGGGTCCACCGTGGCAAGAGCATCCTCCAGAGGTATTGGCACAAGCAAGGGAATAGGCTTAGCAACGGCCGGATGCTTAAAGTACTTGGCGGTTTGATCGATGATCGCGCCTACCAGTTGTACCCCCTTCTCGCGGACGGGAGCATCCTTGCTAGTCAGTAGCTGGTTCATTACTGGCACCAAGCTCTTTACCTTTAGAGCAGCCAATACGGCATAAGCGGTCCCCTGGCTACGCACGAACTCACCTGCCGACTGCTCTGGGCCAGGACTAGTCTGCTGCAGGATCTTTATCAGGGGAGGGATGGCTGGTTCGCCGACACCAATCAGAGCGGCCGTGACCGCCGCTCGCGTGTCATCGTTATAGACCCCAACCATGGGCATCAACGAAGGTAGGGCAGGTTCACCAATGCCCGCCAGCACACCAGAGGCTGCCCCCCGAATGAGTGCATCCTGGTTAGACAGCTCTTCAGCGGCCTCCCCAGCAGCTCGCGCGCCAACCATAGCCAAGCTCGCCTTGATTTCGTCGGCAACCGGCTTGTCAACCAAGGGTATCATCTTCACCAACAAGCGAAAGGCTTTAGGACTGCCCACTCGCAGGGCAGCAGCCACCGCCCGATCCTGCACCCAGCGCGGTTGTTCCTCCACAGCAGTGGCCAGTCGGCCTTCCCTAATCAAGTTGGCTGCCGCAGCAACTTGCTGAGCAGGACTGCCCGTCGCCAGCTTGTTCAGCGCCCGGTCCACTGCCGTGCGCCTGTGGGCAATGAAGATGATCAACATCACGACAAGGCCTGCTACTATCACCCAGGTTATCTGCCGCCTGGTACTATCTTGCACCGCAGTCAACTCCCTGACAACAGTAGCGCCCGGCTCGCAGAACGACCGGGCCGTCTTTACCACCAATTATAACATATCATCAGATCTTTTCCAGTATTCTTTCACCACAACCAAAGAACCTTCCTACCCTCAGTCCTAATTCCATGGCACTGGACAGCGATGGAATACTACCTTGGTCGTGGGCATAGCCGCCGCGAGATCTTCGGCAAAGTGGGCCAGGCCAAAGTTCTCGCTTCCGGCGTGGCTGCTTTCAATAAGTGGCACATCTGCGTCCCGGCAATAGAACATTGCATATTCATCAGTCTCTCCGGCGATCAGTACGTCAGGGTCGTAGCGCAGCAGCCCCTCAAGAAAGCCTATATTAACAGAAAGCCCCAGACCGCCCCAAGGCAGGCCAACACGGCTGACCTCCCGCGCCGGATCACCAGTTACCCGCACACAGTCCATATCTAGGACCTGCTTGACCTGGTCGGTAAGCTGAGCGACAGTGCGCGGTTTAATATCGTAGATGCGATAGAACCCCTCGCTCACCGCGGGAGTGCCCAAGCCTAACTCCACGGCAAAATCGTCCAGGATGCAATAGTCATCAAGCATGCCGTGAGCGCGGTACACTGTTATCTCGCCTTGGGCAAGAGCCTGAACTCTCCGCCGATTCACCGTCCAGGTCAGGTACTTCTCCAGACCCGGCTGGAAGGAAGCATACGGATAGTGCATCTCTTCGTGGCAGACAATCATATTGCAGCCTTCAGCAACTGCCCGCTCAATGGCCGGCAGGGTACACATCCAACACACGAGGATGCCAGTTACTGATGCTTGGGGGTCGCCGAACTTGAAGCCCTCATCATTGGCGGGCTTCGCCGCAATACTTTCAATGTAGGCCGCCACGTCAGCAGCAATCATAACGCACCTTCCTTGTCGAATTAAACAGCACGGTCCTTGCAATCTTTGGTCCCCGAAAAACTATTGTGTTACTCTTCGCCACCACCGGGGCAATGACCTGCACGTGTCGACCGCCAGTTGATACAACAAGACGAAGACGAGCGCGCCTCAGGCAGGAATCTGTCATCTCTACGGGCAAATAATAACAGATTCGGGGCGCAATGCAAGGGCCCAGCGTGCTACGCGTAGACGAATCGCCAGGAGGCTTGAATCATGGAGTACCACCGCCAGCGTATGGCTTACAGAGCAATGTTTCGGTTGCTCCAGCAGTGGGCTACAGCAGTGAGTCTACTGGTAGTTTTGATAACTGGCGTGAGTTGCAAACGTGAATTTCTCCGTGGGGAAAGTACGGACGTGAATTTCTCCATGGCGTGGGCTAAGAAGTGGCAGGACACCCACTATGATGGGGCGGTGGGCAGCGCCTATGGCTATGGCATCGCTGTTGATGACCGCGGTTTTTTGTATATCTCGGGGGCAACTCGGCTTCATCGCCAAGTTTGACTCTGAGCTGACTGAGATCTGGTACCAGCGCGACTACATTCCGGCTACCGACCAATACACTGGAGTCCACCGCGTCGTAGTAGCGCCCGACGGTAACCTTATCGCCCACGCCACAGTCGTCGAAGCTGGACAAACCTATGCTCGGGTTATGAAAGTCTCTAACACTGACGGTAGTGTAATATGGCAGACCGATATTGCACGTGGCAATGACTGGGCCAACATTTGGGACGGCGCCGCCGGCCCGGCGCTGGATGCCAGCGGCAACATCTATGTAGTTTCCGGCTTGGGCGAAGATGCGGTACTAGACAATGGGGAGCCTTTGGGCATTTATAAACTCGACCAGGAGGGAAATCTGCTGTGGTCGGCCTACGACTACCTGGGCAGCTATTACCCGGATGCAGAGGGCTGGGACGATGTGTGGGATATGGTCGTGGACAGCGAGGGCAGCGTCTATATTACGGCAACGGCAGATATGATAAGGTCGGCTGGCGACTTGAACTATGGGCTGGTCAAGTACAATGCTCAGGGCCAGCGCGAGTGGACTCGCTGTAAGAACTGGGGCGATTATTTTGACGCTCCCAGAGGCATAGCCATTGATGAGCAGGATTACATATATCAGAGTGGAAATGTTTGCCTGCCTGACCGAAATTGGGCAGCGGTGCGCAAGTTTGACAAGAATGGTAACTTACTGGCAGAAGGGTGTATGCCGCAGGATGCAGCCTACCCCTACGGCTCAGTCACTGATGCCCAGGGGAACCTCGTCCTGCACGGGATCTATCCGCCTGATTGCGTCTCAGAATTCAATCTCTACTCGCCAGACCTGGAACTGTTGGCCACCTTTGAATACAAATTCGCTGGTTGCGCCTCCTATGACACTCCGACCCGCGGCGTGATGGATACCTGGGGCAATCTGTACCTCCTTCAGTTTTTTGATGACACCGAATACGGCGGCAAATCCTCAATCGGAGTGGTTAAGATCGGGGATAATCCTATACCCGAACCGACCACCTTGGCCCTATTTACCCTGGGCCTGGTCGGAGTCGGCATCTGACGCCGGCGGGCAACAGAAATCGGCCGTGCGCCGTGCCACACTGGGCAAAATCAACCGCCTGCGAAGACAGGATGTTGCCTCGCTAACAACTGATAGTCGGTATCCGCCTCGTACGTTATCAGCGTTCAACCTCATCCGGGAAAAAGGGATTAGTCCAGGCCTTGTGTCCCTGATCGTCAACGACCTCAACGCGGAAGGGCCGCGCGGCCAGGTGGTGCGGCAGACGGATTTCCTCAAAGGGCGGCTGGGCAGCCAGGCGGCCAGTGGTGTACCCCCCGCCGGGAGTGGCTTCCACCACCGCAATTTGCCGGCAGGGCGAACAATGTACCCAGACCTGTTCGGCTTCGACGACAACATCGTATATCTGCGGCCCATTGGAGGCGTAGAAATGTCCCGCTTTCAGGGCCTCAAGTATCGCTGCTACGCTGTTTTCTGCCGACTTGACCCACACCCAGGCCTGGCAGTAGTCTTCCCTGAGGTGAGCATCGTCCACTGCAAAACCCCACAGGCGCTGGCCATGGGCAAGCAGAATATCCCACACTATCTCTGAGGGGCCTCGCGCGCAACCATTCTGGCAGGTGGCGTTGTAGACCTCAACACCTACATGGCCTCTCACGTCCAGTAGATCGCCGGCTTCGTTCAGCGACCAGAATGGATGCGCTGCAAAGCACAATTCACACTCCTCGGAAATGGCTGCTACCAGCTCAGCAAAATCATCACTCTCAGGCAGCCACGGGGTTGTATCCAGACCCAGCGCTACCACATGCAATGTCTGGCCGAGCCTGCCACGACCGACGGCAAGCTCACAGCCACTAATAAGAGTCATGCCGTGGGGGTCAAGACCACCATAGTCCACAACGGCGTCGTGATCGGTCAACGCCAGAAAGTCATAATCCCCCTCAGCATAGATGCCAATCGTCTCCTGGGGGCTTAGTTGCCCATCTGAGACGGTTGTATGAGTGTGCAGATTTCCCTTGTACCAATTTCCGCCCTTTGAGAACGGATTCGGCATAGTTTATCGTCTCCTTGTATCCAGGCTACGTCTTACTTGCTAACCGAAACCAACACCGCTCCCACGAATATGACCGCCGCACCCGCCACACGGCTGACACCGTGCTTCTCGCGTAGCAGTGTCGCCCCCATAATCGCCCCCAGTATTACGCTGGTCTGGCGCAGAGCCAGAATGTAGCTGACTTTGCTAAGCTCCATAGCCGCCAGCACTGCCCCGTAGCCGGTGAAATCAAAGAGGGCCATAAGAGTAAGTTTTCCCACCTTGCCGCTGATTTCCTGTTTGATTTCAACCCAACGATTGGTTGCCAGCACATAGGGAGTCATCCCCAGCCACGTCGGCAAGAACATTGCAAAGAGAAAGTTGATAGGACCCAGTTGGGGGGCGACCATAGCTCGCTTATCTATTACTGAATAGACCGAAATCAGCAATGCCGTCGCCAGAGCAGCCCATAGTCCCAGCCTGCGGCGACGACGGTCGCTGGAGTGAGCTGATGGGTCCGCCGACCGAGCATTGACCAAATATATGCCCGCCAGGATAACGATAATGGCTACGCCTGCCAGCACGGATATCCTCTCACCCAGAAACAGATACGCCCAGATGGGGATGAGAACGATGCCGGTGCGCGATAGCGGATAGCCCACAGACAAGTCGGCATATCGGTAGGTAGTAGCCAGGCTGATATAGTAGCCGGACTTGGTCAGGCCGGAGAACAGAATAAGGACGGCCAACGTCGGGGTCAAAACGAGTGAACGGGAGGTGAATATGAAGATAGGCAAATACAACAGCAGCCCAATGCCCGTCATAAACCACATAGCTACCAGCGGGCGCCGAAAGCCATGACTGAAGTAGTTCCAGCCAGCATGACAGACGGCCGAGAATAGAACCAGAATAATAGCGAGCGGAGTCATGGTGTCCCTTGAAGATTTTGGATGGACTGTACCACAACTAAGAGCAGCACTCAACTACTCACTGAGCCAGAGAAGCTGAAACTGTCCAACAATTAGTCGGCAAGAGCTGCGCGCAGCCGCTGAATCCACTGCACCATCTGCCAGCGAACCTGCTGAAGGTCATCATTGACGCTAAAGCTCTCCAGCCACTGGTTAACTCGCTTCACCAGTGCCTGGGCCTTACCCTCCTTCTCGGCCATATCGCGATACTTCAGCAACGTGGCCAGATAGCGGGTGTCATAGATACCCTCGCGGAAAGCCTCCCAGATAATGGTGTCAATCGGCGGCCCCTCCCACGTGGGGTATGTCATGGCGTAAATTTTTCCTCGCGGCTTTTCCATATAGGGGCGGAAGTGCTCTGTACCCTGCGGGTTAGCATAGGCAAAGGGCATAGCTCCGTCTTCGCCGTTCTTCCACAGGGCCAGACCGTAGCGCCGACGATAGACAGCCGGTGAAGCAGGCCTATCAGTCATCGGCGCACCGTAGACCCACACTTCATGGCCCGCAGCCTGGGAGGCACGAACACTGGCCTCGTAACTATCTTCGTAACCTTCGGTACCGCCCGTAACGCCCCCAAGTACTATGGGCAAGCTCAATGCTGCACCAATGCTGCTGAAATATGCTGGCTTAAAAGTGGCCTGGGCCACTATGCCGCCGGCATCATTTACCGCCTGATACAACGGTTTCAGATATTTCATTTGGGCGGGGGAGGCTTCGTCCCAACCGTAAAACGCCGCCCGCGGGTAGCCGTTAGCATCGGTAAACTCGTTTACCTTAGTCACAACTTCCTCAATACGGTCATATACTTGCTCCATCGTATGGGGAGCGTCCTCGCGCTCGTACGGCTGGAAGTAGATGGGATGTCCTCTGTAAATAAACGGACTCCTGGTCAAGCCTGCTTCCATGCCCATATCCAGCAATAGCTTCAAGCGCGAGAAATCCCAACCCTGCTCAGTTTTGGCCATCATTCCGTCTGCCGTATCCAATGTATTCAGGCCGTGCTGCGCCATGTTGATATATTCTGCCTGCATTTGTGCCGGGGTCCTGTAGTTCCCGTGCAGCCCCGGCTGCTGTGGCCCGGTGAGGATAGAATGTCCTCCCGCCGGTGGAAACTCGGTGCCCAGATCCAGAGCTGCCTGATGATAGATGGAATAAGCAAAGGGGGTCGGTTCCAACTCAAAGGGCAGGACCTCTATTGTCAGATGTAAATTGAACTGGTGTTCTGCATCATCAACTGCCACGATGCGGCCACGGTAGCGCCCGGCCCGCGCATCCGGCGGTATATGCACCGTAATCCATAGCTGTCGAGTCTGCCCTGAGGCAATACCGAATGGCGCCAGCTCGGGGAGATCTTTGGCATATCTGGCATTCTTGAAATGATTAACCGGTCTGTCGGGCTTAGCGATGACAAATTCGTCGTCGTGGACCAGCAATTCGTTGGTATAAACTGCCGTATCTGCATCCGACCCGAATGGGTGCCACCACGCCTCAACTATGCGCAGATCAACCGCCTCGGCAGGAATTATTTTGCCGTCTTCTTGCAAATCAGAAACCGCGAAACGCAAATTGGGCATCGCCTCGCCAGCCTGCACAGCGAAGCTGAGCGGAATATACTGGCCCCGACAGCCGAATGCTTCCAGCCGGCGCGAGGGCACTGCCGGCACTGGCGAAGTATACGGTAATATTTGCGGATTGATCAAACCTACATCGGGAAATCCCCACTTATAATAGGAAAGCTCCTCGGCATGTCCCCTCGGGCCGCCGGGGAGAATGCGGTAGCTGTAGGTCGGGTCGAGGGTGTAGACAACATAGGGGTCTTCCGCGAACCGCGACGCATACTCATCGAAGGCCACCCAGCTATTGATGTACAATTCCAACGGCCCCAGCGCTCGCTCCACATCGTTGACCTCCTCCACGCGATAAGGCCACTGCCAGGATATCTGCAGCTTGCGATTCAGCAGCCTGGCCAAGCGATCCATTTCACCAGTAACGTAGCGCCCTACTTCCCGCCTTTGTCGATCCACAAAGCCTGAACCCCGCCCAGACAACTTACCTTTGGGCACGACAGGGGCAATCAGCTTGAATCGCTCCGGGGAATCGGATTTTCCCGAAAACTGTTCGGGCCATTCAGCCAACCCTATTGACTCAGCAAAGCGGCTTTGCAATTCTGCGAACCGCGCCGCAGCATCATTCAGCCGACGCATGGCGAGATTTGCCTTCTCCTCCTGAGCCCATCCCGGGTAACTATAGATAGCCAGAAGTAGTGCTACCATCGTTATTGCTCTGAGGCACAGGTACTTCACAATACTATCTCCTCCAAATAGGTAGCTTCTCGAGCACCGGTCTTCAGGCAAATGACCGCTGCGTACGCACTCAATTACCCAGAGCGACACGCAGCCGCTGAATCCACTGCACCATCTGCCAGCGAACCTGCTGAAGGTCATCATTGACGCTAAAGCTCTCCAGCCACTGGTTAACTCGCTTCACCAGTTCCTGGGCCTTGCCCTCCTTCTCGGCCATATCGCGATACTTCAGCAGCGTGGCCAGATAGCGGGTGTCATAGATACCCTCCCGGAAGGCCTCATAGATAATGGTGTCAATCGGCGGCCCCTCCCAGGTGGGATAGGCCACGGCATAAATGCGCCCCTCGGGTCTCTGCATATAGGGCTGCAAGTCCCGGCCATGTCCCGAGTATTCCCAGGGGATGGCACCATCTTCGCCATTGCGCCATAGTGCCAGCCCGTACCGACGACGATATACGGCTGGCGAGGCGGCCTGGTCAGTGCAGGGGTGGTTGTATATCCAGCACTCGTAGCCGGCTTTCTGGGAGGCGCGTATGCTGCGCTCGCC
>JALGTJ010000067.1 GCA_029821415.1 Candidatus Zipacnadia bacterium | reverse complement strand
CTCAATGAATTGCGATGCCGCCATCAGAATGCTGTGGACGTGCGCTTTAGTATTGCTTACTGCAGTCGTAGCAATCCTGGCACGCTGATGAGAGTCAAGATGGTCGACTTCTGCTACGGCCACATTAAACTTATTGGGCATACGTGTCAACAGGCTGCGCAGGGCGCGACGCTTGTCCTTGAGGCTGGCAGCTTCTGGTATGGTCAACTCGGTGACTAGTAAGCCAACGAAGACAGGCATCTTTCTGTCTGCTTTACGGGCAAGGTTTGCAGTGTTAGCTAAAGAGCTGGTCGGGTGAAAAGTGGCTATGGGCTGGAGGACTCGGCGGGTTCTCCAGACAGTGGCCGTTCTACTTCAACCTTTTGATAGGCCTTGATGATGTCACCTGGTTCCCAGGCGTTGAAGTCGTGAGCGGCTATGCCGCATTCCTGAGGCGCTTCAACCGCGGTGACATCGTTTTCGAATCGGCGCAGTGAGCTTAGCTCGCCGTCGAACACTTGGTTGCCATTGCGTGTGACCTCAATGCGAGCGCCCCGCTCCATTCGTCCATTCGTCACACGACAGCCGGCGATAACGCCAATCCGTGAGATGTCGAAGGTTTGCAGCACTTCGGCTTGCCCAATGAGCTGCTCCTCGTAGATGGGTTCTAGCATTCCAAGCATGGCTCGACGGATGTCATCGAGCACGTCGTAAATCACATAATAGTTGCGTATCTCAACATGCTCATCCTGGGCGGCGCGCCGCGCCTCGTTGCTAACAGCAACGCGGAAGGCTATTATGATTGCCTCCGAGGCGGCTGCCAGGAGCACATCGGACTGTGTTACCTCGCCCACAGCGCTGTGCACCACGTTTATTTGGATTTCGTCGAGCTGTTTAGCCAGCTTGTTGAGGCTAGCCTCAATGGCCTGTGCCGTGCCCCAAACATCCGACTTCAGCACGATATTGAGTTCTTTGACCTGCTCGCTACCGAATTGTTGTTGTATCTGCCGTAGTTGAACTTCAGCCTGGCCCATAAGGCTGCGCTCTCGCTCGGCATCCCGAATCTGCTCAGCCTTGTTGCGGGCCTCTCTGGGGCTATCCGCAAGCTCTACTATCTGGCCAGCTTCTACTATATCCGACAGCCCCACCACTTCCACGGGATGGCCGGGTGGCATAGTCTTGACAGACTTGCCACGCCAGTCGCGCAGCCGACGTATACGCCCCCATGAGGCGCCGCAGACCATGATATCGCCCACTGAGATTGTACCATTACGGATCAGTATAGTAGCCAGGGGGCCTTCGCTGGGGCTTATGCTTGACTCGATTACAACGCCGATAAACTCGCCCTTCGGGTCAGCCCACAGCCGCTCCGTCTCCGCCACCAGTAGGATCATCTCCAGCAGTTCGTCCAGCCCCTCGCGCTTAAGCGCAGAGATGGGTACCACTATTGTGTCGCCGCCCAATTCTTCTGGTACGATCTCGTGCTGGAGTAGCTGTTGCTGGACGGCAGCCGGGTCAGCGTTGGGCACATCAATCTTGTTGATAGCTACGATCATAGGCACACCGGCTGCCCGTATGTGGTTGATTGCCTCCACAGTCTGGGGCATTACACCATCATCCGCCGCCACCACCAGGACGGCTACGTCCGTAACCTGAGCACCGCGTGCTCGCATGGCTGTGAAGGCCTCATGGCCAGGCGTATCTAAGAAGACGATGGTGTGATCATTGATAGACACTTCCGAGGCACCGATGTGCTGGGTGATGCCACCGCTTTCGCTGGAGACCACGTCGGTCTGGCGTAGAGCATCCAACAGAGTCGTCTTACCGTGGTCAACGTGCCCCAACACAGTCACGACCGGGGGGACGTCCACTGCAGAGGCGGGACGCTCGCCAGTGGGGCGGGCCGCCCGTTCGGAAAGTGGTTTGACCTCTGGGACTGCGGGGCGTTCCTGTTCAGTGGCAGCCTGCAGTTCGGCCAGGTATCGTTCCAGTTCCGCCAAGCCCTCTTTGAGGTCCGCATCGTGAACAGGAGGTGCGAATTCTTCCTCCTGTTCGTCTTCAACCAGTACCGGTTCGTCGTCGGTTCTGGTGCGAGTCTCCTCCTGCTCGGCCTGAGCCTCGGCAGCAGCTTGAGCCTGGCGGCGAGCTTCCTCGGCTTGTTCGGCGAGTAGCTCGACTGCTGCTGAGGCAGTATCTGGATCAACCGCTGACGCTAGGCTGACGTTCTCCACGCCCATATCGTTGAGTACCTTGATGAGCGCCTCGGTACGTAATCCCAATTTGTTGGCTAGAGCGAAAAGGCGAATCTTAGCCAAATGTCACTACCTCCACATCATTGCCGCCTGCTCAGGGTACGAGCGGGCCGTTGTGCAGCCTAACTGTTGTTAGTAAACTACGTCTCATCTACATCGATAACTATTTCCCCAGCTTCCAGTTCCTCTAACGTACCTTCACCACCGGCCAACAGGTCTCGCAGCATCTGTGCTTGCTGAGCATTGATGTTGCTGGCATGACTGGTTATGTCAATACCCTCGTCTTGCAATATCTCTACCAGGTCCCGGCTTTCGACATTCAGTTCCTGGGCCAGTTCGTAAACGCGCATTGTCCCGCCCTTGCTGGCCTCCGCCTTGGCCGCTTCCTGCTGTTCTGCCCACTGAGTATGACTGCGTATGTCGATCTTCCAGCCAGTGAGCTGAGCCGCCAGTCGTACGTTCTGGCCGTGGCGGCCGATCGCCAGCGAAAGCTGATCGTCCGGAGCAATGACCGTCGCCGTCTGTTCGTCCTCCTGAAGTATCACCTGACTAACTCGGGCTGGAGACAGGGCATTCTTAAGGTACTCAGTTGTTTCATCATCGTAGCGGACAATATCAATTTTCTCGCCGCGTAGCTCATCAACAATGGCTTGTACCCGTCCTCCCCGATGCCCCACGCAGGCACCTACCGGATCAACCTGCGGGTCGTTGGAACGGACAGCCACCTTTGAACGTGCTCCCGGCTCGCGAGCCACCGCCATGATCTCTACGATCCCCTCGTAGACCTCGGGGACTTCCAGTTCAAAGAGTCGCTTGATCAGAACTGGATGGGTCCGGGAGACAATGATTTGCGGATTCTTGGTGGTTCTGTGCACGTTGAGGATGTAGACCCTGATTCGATCGTTGAATCGGTAGGGTTCCCCCGGGATCTGTTCGTTGGAAGGGAGGATGGCCTCAGCGTCACCGATCATTAGGAAGACGCTACGAGCGTCACGGCGCTGGACCTCAGCAGTGACGACCTCGCCAATGCGCTGCACGAACTTGTCATAAGTGATCTCTCGCTCCGCTTCCCGGATCCGCTGGATGACCACCTGTTTGGCGGTCTGGGCCGCAATACGGCCGAAATCATGGGCATCGATTTCCTGTTCTTCGTAGATATCGGAAGCTTCGATAGTGGCCAGGTCCAGGTTAGCTTCGTCCAGCTCTGCTTCGTCCGAGTCCACGTTGGCACTGTGCTCTGGATTGCGGGCAAACAGCCGCACTTTCTTTTGTTCCGGGTCTATCTTGATATAGACATTACTGAGTCCGCCATATCGCTTGCGATATGCCGAAGTCATGGCTATCTCCACAGTCTGCAGCAACGCAGACATTGGAATATCCTTCTCTTTTTGCAGTTGTTCAAGTGCTTCTATCAGATCACCGTTCATATTCAGATCCCCTTGCAGAGCCGATTTCCATAGGTCGGCCAATTACGGCGTAGGTCCCCTACCAGTCTGGTGCCAGGTGGGCATCAACCAGATCGGCAACAGGAACCTCCATGATGTCTGTATCTTTTTGGATTACTACGCAGCCTTTGTCTACGCCGCGAAGTACGCCAGTCAAGGTTTGCTTGCCTTGGGCTTGTTGTATTGTTAGTGTCGCCTTCTGGCCAGAAAAGCGCTGAAAATCCTTTTCGCGGGTCAGCGGACGCTCGATCCCTGGTGAAGAGACGATAATGGTGTAGTTATGTCGCTCTGCATCTATGGTCTCAAGCACCACGGCTACCTTTTTGGCCATCTCAGCACACTCGTTGACGTCAACACCGCCCGGCTTATCAATATAGAGTGTCAGCGTCTGAGCTCCCACTGCCCCCTTAAGTTCATCCAGTACCAACTCGTACCCAAATGCGTCCAACATCTGGATGATTTCTGGTTCAATTTCATCTAGCACCGGATTGCGATTCCGCTTCATTGTTGTCACCAGCTTAGCTGGCTTCGTTGGCGACGTTGTCCATATAACAGATAGGGAGTGGGCCAAACACCCACTCCCAGGAAGTGTTACCTGAGATTGAAGCTACCAATATTATACCTCATCTCCCCGACAGATGCAAGAGGTTTTTGGCATTCTTTTGGTATGTAAACTGCTGAGTTAGAAGGTCAGAATGCTATCAATGGCGAAGTTATATACAAACCTATGTGCTGCATCTGGACACAGTTGGTTGCTCAGTTCACTGTAGGAGTGGATGACGATGGTAGACGAGAGCACCTCGGATAAGCGGCGACAGGCGGAGACGATCTTTGCAGAAGCTCAGCAAGCTTATGCAAACGGTCGCCTGGCCTGGGCGGTTGAATATGCTCGTGAAGCACTGAGGGTTGATGGGAGTTACACAGAAGCACGTCATTGGTTGGCTGAGCGCTACCTTGAAGCAGGCGCGACTGACCGAGCCTCCCGCCAATATCAAATCATTCTGCGTGCTGATCGTGATGACCAGAAGGCGTGGGCTGCTCTGGAGGCAATTGACCCAGAGGGTGCTGCCCGCGTCAGACGACTGCACGAGATTCCTCCTGACCCCTTTGTGAGGCGAAGACGGGCGCACGCTACCGCGGAATTTGATGCGCTGGAGGGGGGAGCGGGCGCCCAGATAGTGGATGAAGAGGCCGTGTCGTTCCTGCGGGAGCCTAGCCCGGAAGATTTCATCCCACTCGACGAAGTGATCTCTTCACAGGAAATGCCAGAAGTTGGTGGCATATTCCCGGAGCATCGGGCCCGCAGTTCTGAGGTCTTTGAGTCTTTTGATGAGCTTGGTGACGAAGAAGTGGCTGCCGCCGACAAGGCGGCGATATGGGAATTTGACGAAGATCGAGAATATTGCCAGCAGTGGCAGAGGATTGAGGAGGTTGAGGCCGTGGCGGCGGCGATTGAAGGGGTATGGGCAACGGAGGTAATGCAGCAAGTGGTGGCTGCATGCAAGCTGGCTGGTGATGACCATCCTCAGTTGGTAGCTGCTGGTACGCGGGCAGCACAGAACCTTGCCGCTGACCCGCCCCAACTGTATTTGATTGCTGAAGAGCATATGCAGCCGCTCATTGTCCAGGGCCGCCCGGCTGTTCTGGCAGTGCCCGAGGGTGTCTCCCAAGTACTCAGCCCGACCGAATTGACCTTCATAGTGGGCAGATGTTTGGGGCCGATTCTGAGCGGGTACCTCAGCCTGTTGCAGGCGGTGGATGTGCTGCTGCAACGTCCCGTAAATTCCGTCAGACAGTTGCGTCTGAACTGGCGAGAGGCGATGGCCAAGGTCACTGCGGGCACTGGCCCCGAGCGCGAATCGCCGGCCTGGCAGCACCTGAGAGCAGTTGGTCATGCCTGGCAACAGCGGGTTGAATTATCGGCCGACCGGGCTGGACTGCTGGCTTGCGGTGATATAGAAGCGTCGTGTGACGCCATTGCCCGGGGGACAGCAGCCTCTGTTGCGGAAGCTGCTGATCGAACCGCCGAGCGATTGATGGCTCGGTATGAGGGACATAATGCGGTTCAGTTGGCTGCTATCTCTGTTGACGAAGATCCGACTATCAGCGCTGAATATGCGGTGTACCGTATTGAGATGTTGCGGTGGTGATATGAACGAAGCGGTAGTGTTTCCTACGTCAGAGGTGGCCTTACGTCTCCTGATTGCCTTTGTCCTCGGTGGTATCATTGGTTTGGAGCGAGAACGACGGGATCGGCCGGCCGGGTTGCGCACTCATATTCTGGTGACGGTAGGTGCTGCTCTGGTGATGATGGTGTCAAGACTGGTAGCGGGGGAGAGCTTTGATCCCGGGCGAATAGCGGCGGGGGTGGTGACCGGCATCGGCTTTCTGGGAGCTGGCACTATCATCCGTTACGGAGCAGGCGTCCACGGTCTGACTACTGCGGCCACTATTTGGACAGCCTCAGCAGTGGGGCTGACAGTCGGTATTGGTTCATATACGGCTGCTGCCATTGCTACTGCGATCATCTTTATCACTCTCACAGCACTGCGGCGGCTGGAGCGGTACATAGGGGGAATGACTGCTGAGCACTGCATACTGATGAAGCTTGCTACTGGCGCCAGTTTCCCGCCCCAGATACTTGCTGAGCTAAATGCTGCGGGAGTGTATGTTGAGAGCATTGATTTTGCAAGTGAGGGCGGCGAGCAGGTCGTACTGTACTATCGAAATCCTGAAAAGGTCAGCCGTGAGCGGCTGATGGCGATTGCCAGCTCTCAGGCCGAAGTTACTTCGGTCAGAGTAACGCCATAATGCTGCCAGGCTATGTCTGGGCGTCGCGTTAGGATTCCAGGCAAAGAAGGTGACCGAGTTGGGGCACATGGAGCATATAGAGCTGAAATTATGCAATCCTGCCGGCTTAGCCTTTGATATCAGTTTTGCTGGTGGACACAAGATTACTGTGGATGGCCGCGAGGGGTTCGGTGGGCAAGATCTTGGCCCGCGCCCGATGCAACTGTTGCTGGCCAGCCTGGCAAGCTGTACCGGTATGGATGTGATATCCATTCTGCAAAAGATGCGCCAGCCGGTGCACCAGCATCACCATCAAGCATATTGTTACGGGCAAGGTAGACGAGGAGCGGCTGGCTCGTGCCATTGAGCTTTCTGATACCAAGTACTGCCCGGCGTCGGCAATGCTCGGCGCGGTTGCCCAGATAACCACTGAATATGAAATCCGCCAGCCTTAGCCAGCCAAGCCGATATCTTTAGTTGTACAGGGCAGTTGGGCGGGGGTAGTGAGCTTGAATGTTGTGCAAGCGTGGGGCTGTAGCTCAGTCGGTTTAGAGTGCCGGCCTGTCAAGCCGGAGGTCGCGGGTTCAAGTCCCGTCAGCCCCGCCAGTGCAGTTTATGGCCGTCCTTTACACTATCAGAGGGCGGCCTTTTGCGTAGGTGCTTTCCACCAGGCTGGTTCCGTTCGTCTACTCAGAAGTATTTGGTGAAAGACGTGGTGAAGAAATCCTGCGCCTTGAGATGATCAGAGGGATCTACGCCTCCGCCGTTCTGCTCAGGACTCACCTCGTGTTTGAAGGCTTCATTGACATCGGCATAGCCAGTGGTATAGGTAAACGCCGCCCGGTATTCATCAGTCCGGTAGTCTATCCCAACAGAGATCGTGTATAGGTAGAGTCGGCCACCGGCGATGTGGTGTTCGCTGACAGTTTCGGGGTCTTCTCCTTCTTCGGGCAAGGCCCGCAGCAGCAAATTTCCATCACACAGGGCACGATGAACAGTAATGCTGGAAAGGAAGGTAAGCCGGCTGCTAAGCGGCTCCTGGCGCCCGTAGCGTAGGGAGTAGGTTGAGACGTCGGCGTCTGCGCTCAGGCTAGCCATCTCGTTGGAGGGATCGGGCACGAGCCCGGTGTAGGCGTGATTGTCGGTGAATAACTCTGTCCTACGCCAGTCCAAAGTGAGCTGCTGACCTCGCAAGCCCTTGGCTTTGCGCCAGCCTGCGATCAGCGATTTATCTCTGGCAGCAGCAGCGATGTTCGCCATACCTGTGAAGCCCAGGGCGAATGTGCTGGCTGTATCAGCTTTCTGCTCCCAACCGGACAGAAAATATGTCTCGTTGCCCCGGAGGTAGGCGACGTAGGCCTCCAGGCGATGTTCATCTCCGCTCAAGTCCAAGCCGTAATCATCCGAATCTGCCGTCACGTGTAGCCGCTGGCGGGGTGAGGACCAGTCGTACTGCAAACCCCACTGCCATTCGGGCGCGCTGCGAGAGACGCCGAGCACATACCGGGTGGCCTCGGAACTCACCCCCGGCCAATTGTTGGTATCAGGCGGAAGGCCCAGGTAATCAGCAACAGCAGGCCCGCGTGCGTTGGCGGTGCTCTCTATCCAGGTGCAGCCTGCTCCTACCCGCCAGTCATTGTTGAGTTGATAAGCCAAGCTCAGCGCGTAGGAGTCGCTATCGGCCGAGATACTGTAACTTTCCCCCAGCAAATCGTAGCTGACATTATTCTCAGCTTTGCCCAACTGGAGACCCACTGTCCACGGACTTTCCTGGGGTACCTCGCGCAGGGGCGTGACCCATTGCACCGAGAGCAGCCTGGAATGCCAGGCTGCCGGGCGAGTTCCATCACGCTTGAGAACCACCGGAGTCTGCGAGGTGTAGTCCACCAGTACCAGAGGCCGGTCGGCTGCGGATAGGCTAGTCGGGCGACGTACCTGGGGTCGGCCGGTTATCTGGCCAGGCACATCAGCGCTGCCTTCGGCCAGCGAAGCACTATCCAGTCGCAGGAAGAGGCTGTAGGGGCTGGCGCTCGCCTGGTTGCCAGCGGGTACCAGGGCCGCCGCCACCAGTGCCACTATTGCGAGCAAGCGCCGGACGGCCACTGGATGCGGTCGTCCGATGGTCTTGTGCTGCAGATGTGTTGCGTTGTTCATAGCTTGTAAATCACACTCGGTTTTGGCTAGTGATGGTGTGTTGTGAGTAGGTGTAGCTGCGTTACTGCAATTCGAACCTTATTTCCTTGTAGGGTACAATTCGCACTGGACCGAGTAGCCCGGAGGGCTTGGGCTTCTGGAGCAGCAGGTTCTGCAGGGAATTGGCTATCTTTATTTGCAGGTCATTCTGGCTGAGCCGGAACTGCTGCCGATAAGTGGCTACTCCCGAATAGTAAGGATATCCCTGGCTATCCCAGGGACCGGTTCTGATCTGGCCGGGCTCGGCGATTATCCGTAGGTGTTTGCGTCCCGCCACGGCGAAGCGTCCGGTAATTACCACCGGATGATAGACCATGGCTGGCTCGAAGTAAAAGGTTGACGAGACGATCTTGACCTCGTTGGTGCCCTCCTGAATGAGACCAGCCAGGTCGGCCTCGTAGATGTAGTGATCCAGGTAGTTGCCCGGAGTAAACCCCACAACTTCTTCTCCGTTCAAGTAGATGTGATGATCCCGAATATGGGCGTTACGCCAGACCTTGTCAGTCTTCAGACCGTCCAGCAGCATGCGGGCCTCTTCCGGGATAGTTTCGGCCTCGAAGGTTGCCGTGAAGATACGCTGGGCTTCGGCAGCATCGGAATTGCCCGTGGTGTGATTGTCTATCTCATACTCCCAGTTTGTCAGGGGTAGAGCGTTGGGCTGTTCGGTGCTGAATTCCCAGCTATCATCCAGTTCGATTGCTGCCGGCATCGTGCGCACACGGGTGTGGACCACTTGCGGCGGCTCGTCGTGTGACCCGACCGTCACACTGTAACTGCCCGGCTTGGCAACGAGGCCAACGGCTTCGCCATTGTTCACTTCGAGTATCGGCACGTCCGCGTCAATCAGTGGCGTACTTGGGCACTGGGCGAGCGGGTCAATCATCAGCACCGTCGCACCCGCCGGCGGCAGGCTCACGGGAATGTGCAGGCCCTCCTCAGTGCTGCGAACGACTGGGGCTGGCCCAGTCTCGCCGGTCTCCGCGTCCCAGATGCTAACCTCGCCGTGCAGCTCCAGGTAGACCTCGAAATCGTAGCTTCTCTCCAGACTGGTATTCTGCAACAGCAGGAAATGTTGGTCATCTCGCACATAGTGATAATGCACAATATCGGGGATACGGTCGCCGGCGCTGTTAGTGATTATCACGTCGGGCTTGATCAGCACACGGAGGGCTTCATCCAATGGCGAAAGCATTTTCTCATCGTCAATCCACGGCGGGGCGCCGACGTAGTCAGCACCGGCTTCTTGGCGTCGGCGACGGTGAGACTCAGCTCGTAGTCGTTGCCGAACAGCCGCCTGAAGGCCTGCTGGACCTCCTGGTCTTCGCCGCATTCCACTGATTTGGTGGGCAAGCTGCCTATCGCAACAATCCGACCGCCTGCTGAGACGAAATCCTCAAGCGCTTTCAGCGTCTTTCTGCTGATAGCAGTGGTCGCGGGCAGTCAGGGTCATTGATTGTCATCTTGCCGTCGGCGAAGGTCGCCTGCTGAAGCATCTCTTCGCTGACAAAATCAAAGTCGTAGTTGAGCTTGAGCAGCAGGCGGGTGAGCTGGTCGAAGCTGGCATTGAGCCGGACAGTGGTATCGTTAGCGTCGGGGTCCATCTCCGCCCACATTGACTTAACCGGATAGAAGAAAGCTACATCGGCGATATGCTGACCGTCGCGGAACAACGCTGACAGCCGGCCGATGTAATCAGCCAGGACCTGATAGTATTGCCAGAACGGAGACTGGTAGAACTCGCCGGGGGGGCATTCCCACTTGCGGAAGCCCTGGATAGAGTAGTAGAAAGCATGCGGCATTAATAGATTTGTGCCCAGTGCGATGACGAAATCGCCCATCCACTTGAGAGTACGCAGGTCAATCGCCCACTGCTGGCCCAGACCGAAACACTCGTTCATCACGACGGGCTTGTTCATAAGATGAGCCGTAGAGGCGGCGAATTTGACTGCGGCGACGTTATTGCTTGGCAGTGCATTCCCACGCTCAGCAACCCGTGGCCATGTGCGGGAACCCAAGTAATCACAATCACACCCGCCCCAGTGCAGCCACTGGGCAGCCTGGAAGTAGTCGCCGGAGCAACGGGTACCCATAGTCAGTTCACCGTCGTAAAGCAGGTGGCCGATGTGATTTAGTTTGTGCGCATCACAGAAATCGTACAGTTGCTTCATGTAATTGTTGGCAAAAAGCTCAGTTATAGTCCGGCGGTAGTCACTGCGGAACTTGGCTGTCTGCGGGCCCATATTGCGGAATAAGGCCGGCAGCACTAAGAGCAGAGGATAGCCGGTGCGCCACTCGAACTCACCGGGGAGGTTCCCCGTCCATGCGACGCTGTCACCACGATGAGGCGACATACTTGG
>JALGTJ010000066.1 GCA_029821415.1 Candidatus Zipacnadia bacterium | reverse complement strand
TGAGCCAGGGAGTTGATCATTCCTTCGTCCCCGGACAGATTTGCTGCCGCCACTGCGGCCTGAGCACCCGGATGGCCGCGCAACCCGGATAGGGCTAACAGATCATCAAGCACAGAATCTTCACTAAGCTCCATGGTAGTCGCTCCTTGTAGAGATGATTTGCTATTGCACTGTTTCTGCTATGAGACCACAATCCACCACAGCAGTGCACCGGCAGCGGCAGCGTGGGCACTCGCACCAATCACCGTAATCCATGGAGTAAATACAATAGTAGAGGTCACCTTCAGGCTGCTTGCGACGGGCTTCGAGCAGCGACTGCGCAGCGATTCTCGCCACATCGGGATTGGTCAGGCAAAGTCCGATCCAACCTTTTCTATCCGCGGCCCATGGGTTGGACCGGGGCTCGTCGCCTTCGCCGGTCCAGAAATAGTCGGGATGCTCCTCCATGTACTTATCCGGCGGCACGAGCGAGAGCGCGGTATGCACGAAGTAGTTATGGGACAGTCCCGGGTGCCAGCCCTGTTCGGGCCGCAGCTTGGCGAAGTCCTGGTTCAGGAAGTTGTGGAATGTCCAATTGTTGTCCGGTCCCGACCAGTATTGGGCCTCACGCCACTCGAAAGGTGGCTGGTAGCGACGCTCCAGCGTTCTCAGCGTAAGCCGCTTATGCCCGGGAATCCGGTTGAGCAGCGGCGTAAACCAGCGACAGCCCCATTCGTCAGTCAGCAAGCTGTTCACGCCGTACAGCACACCCCTCGGCGTGCCGCCAACTATAGCCACGCTCTTCCCTATTGCTTTGATCAGGAATTCTTCGGGCCCGAAGGAGTCTTTCTCCAGGTCAAGTCCCAGTCGGTCCATGTGGCGATTGAAGCCCACGATGATCTCCGTCTCGATGAGGTGGCCCAGTGCAAGGGAAGCAATCATCTACTGCTGGGAGTGCGGGTTGGGCCACTGCTGGAAGGGCAGTTGGTAAGAGAAGAGTTTCCAGGAGCAGGAACGGGCATCCCTCCTGTGACGATCTCGGCCTTGATGTGGGGACCTGGATAGAGCAGGGCCTGGTGGACTATGTCTGCCCCACGCTCTTCTGGCCACGTTGGCCGGGCCTGCCCCGCACCCAAGAGTTCACGGAACTGGCTGCGGGCACCCAGGTGGGCATATACCCGACGCTATCTCCGTTGCCGGCTTGGCTGGAAGAAGATATACAGCAGGAGATAGGGCCTATTGGGGCCGACGACGCGGCTCGGCTCACCCGCTACAAGCAGGGATTCTGCCAACTAGGCCGCCAGATCTACGATGAAGGAGCCGACGGCATCAGCACCTTCAATTGGTACTTTCACCTATTCCAGGCCGATGTGCCCAATCTGTGGTGTGAATACTACGGCTATGGCCAGGGCGGCGCAGCCATCCAGGCCCAGGTGCTGTCAGTAATGGATGATCCGCAAGAGCTTGCCGATTACTGCCAGCGGCCAATGGATATCAGCGTGTACACAAGCAGATAGACTTTAGCGGCGAATTCGCAACGAAAACTCAGCAGCCGTAAGCCGCAAACCGGTTCGTCCCAACCCTAGGAGGTACTCTTTCATTGTGGAGAGGTGACTTTGCCAAAAGTCTCACAATCTATGGCGCGGAGCACCGGAGGTGGCCCCAAAGTGGCAATTGGGCACACAACCAATAGCAAAGCAGTCCTGGGCATTCTCCTTGGATGTATGACAGTGTTGTAGTTTTTGGGCTTGTCGCTATCAGCCCAGCAAATGGGGGGTGAAACTATGTCTGAGCAGTGGTGGAGGCAGGAAAAAACTCGCTTCTTCTGGGGACAATGGGGACATTTGTTGCCGGAGTCCTACAGGAAGCCTGGCCCTCCGATGGAAGAATTGTTGAAAAAGTTGTCACAGATTGGGGCGACTGTGTTCGTGGAATCAATGTCAAATGCCGATGTACATCATTCTGGGGCCTCCTGGTGAGTAAGGTGACACAGCCTATAATAACATCCAATGCCACCCGCCCTCACAGCGCCCTTCTTTTTCATACTATTAGGTCAGTGACAAACCCCAGGAGCAGAATCGAATACCACAAGGATACCAGTTTTTGGTGCGCGCCTTGACAAATATGCAAATTAACGATATAATCAAAGATAAAGTTAGATTTCTTCTTTTAAGTAGGTCATATGAGCACTTTAGAGCTCAAACCACAAGACGAGACGGTACTGGAAGCCGTACATCGGGCGCTGCTGAATAAGCTGGCCGCCGGAGAATACTGGCCTGGTGAACACCTGTTTTTGGAAGAGTTGACCGAGGAGTTGGGCGTCAGCACCACCCCGGTAGTTGGTGCATTGAACATTCTGGTAGCTGAAGGATTGGTCTCCAAGCGGGCCAATCGGGGCTTTTTTGTTGCTAAATACACGCCACAGCAGTTGCATGACTTATACGAATTGCGAGCAGTGATCGAGGGTAGCGCTGCTGCCTACATGGCAATCCGTGGGAGCGACGAACAGATCGCCCTACTGTGGAACTTGATCAAACAACTGGAAGAGCGTACCGGAGATCGCACGGCGTATCGGGAGACTGACCTGGCCTTTCACCTGTATTTGGTTGACAACTGTGGTACTGACACGATAGCGACCATTGGCAACGGGGACAATATTATAAGGGCAACATTTCTACCGGGGATCGTAACGGCTCAGATGACATCCAACGCTCCCTGGGACACCCTGCACGAACACCATAAGATCGTCCAGGCTATAGAAAAACGTGATGAGCAGCAGGCCCGGCAGGCTGCCTACCAGCATGTGACAGGCATAGCGGCGCGCTACCTCGCCAATACAGAGGCCGTAGCAATAGCAAGGTCTGGCGGGTCGCAGTAGAAGCGCTGCCCACATGGCAACGCGATTTCATACCGGTAGCAGTTATTGGGGCAATCGTGTGATTCTGTTGTAATTGGTGCGATCTTGATCCGCTCGGCGTGAGGGCTATGTTCCCTTCGGGTAATCGAGCGAAGCAAAACATAACTGGCGGTTGCCTACTGGTGCCACCAAGGCGTGGTCAACCTGCTATCGCCCTGAGCTATATCCGCGCTCGCCGTAGTTGCGAGGGCGGATTTTTGCGTGTGGGCTGAACAAGCCGCCAATCCTTGCGCCTACGGGGTGCAGAACGGAGCAGTAACTATGAAACATGTCAGCACTACGATTCGGAATCCACAACGAAAGGAGGTGAACACAATGCTTAGCAAGCGAAGAGGGTTTACCCTCATAGAGCTGCTGGTGGTGATTGCGATTATCGCAATCCTGGCGGCAATTCTATTTCCCGTCTTTGCGAAGGCTCGGGAGAAGGCTTATCAAACCAGTTGTCTGAGCAACATGAAACAGCTTGGGCTGGCGGCGATAATGTACGCCGCAGACTACGACGACCACATCGTTTGGTTTGGGATAGTTACTGGCGGCTCGTGGCATTATTGGCCTGACCTGATCCAGCCGTACCTACGGAACTACGAGATGCTCTGGTGCCCCAGCTTGGACGCGACGAACCGGTATGGCAGCTACGGAAAGAACATGTGGCCGCACGCGTGTAATAGGGACGCCGGCTTTGACTATTATATAAGCACCGGCTGTGTGGGCCAGCGTGCCACGAAATACGGCGATGTAGCGCGGCCAGCAGAGAGCATGTTGTTTGTGGAGGACGACCCGCCGAGGTGTAATTGTTATTCCGTCTGCCCCATGTGCGCCCTCCGTCAGGGTCGGCCCCTGTCGGATCCTACCTACTGGATGCATGGTGCCTGGGCTGATCGGCACAACAACGGCCAAAACACGGCCTATTACGATGGGCATGCCAAGTGGTTGCCCATTGAGCAGATTCGGGGGGATGGTACCTGGAACTTAGCTGCCATGGAGGCGGACCACGATCTGTGCATGCGGTGGATGCACACCCCGGATGCGTTTACCCATCCGGATCCCTCGGCGTGGCCGCCGAACCTTCGTTAGTGACCGGGCCAGTCCTGAGCAGCTCAGGCCGAGCACGGCAGTGAGGCGCTATGTCTCTCTCGGGCAATCGAGTGAAGCAAAAAATAATTGACGCACCCCTACAGGTGGCACTGCGCCGTGGTGAAGCTGTCATGGAGCCGACCTATATCCGTGTGCCTACCGGGCGCAGGAAGAAGCAGTAACCATGAAACATGTCAGCACTACAATTCCGAATCCACAACGAAAGGAGGTGAACACAATGCTTAGCAAGCCAAGAGGGTTTACCCTCATAGAGTTGCTGGTGGTGATTGCGATTATTGCAATCCTGGCAGCAATTCTATTCCCGGTCTTCGCCAAGGCCAGGGAAAAGGCCCGGCAGACGAGCTGTCTGTCTAACATCAAACAGATAGATCTGGGGGCGATGATGTACGCCGCAGACTACGACGACAAGATCATACCGATGACCCATCCCTTGGGCTGGCAGTATGGCTACTGGCCCCAACTGATCGAGCCGTACATAAAGAACGCCCAAATCCTCTGGTGCCCCAGCTTGGAGGGGACGGGCGTGTATGGCAGCTACGGGGAGAACTACATTCACATGACTGGTAGCCCGACGGTGGGCCAGACGGCTCAGAAGTACGGGCAGATAGCGAGGCCGGCCGAGAGCATGTTGTTTGGGGAGGACTACCCACCGGGCGGTTGCCATATCTATACCCGCTGCCCCATGTGCGCCGTCCGTGACGGTCGGCCCCTGTCGGATCCTACCTACTGGATGCATGCTGCCTGGGCTGAGGTGCACAACGGCGGCCAAAATGTAGCCTATCTTGATGGGCATGCCAAGTGGTTGCCTATTGAGCAGGTTCGGGGGGATGGCACTTGGGACTTAGCTGCGATGGAAGCTGACCATGCACTGTGCATGCTTTGGCTCCATACTCCGGATGCCTTTACCACTCCCAATCCGGGGGCGTGGCCTTAACCGGGCCAGTCCTGAGTAGCTGAGGCTATCCACCTCAGTGAACGGGTAGATCAACTCGGTTCTGAGTGGATATTAGGGGGTGCGGTTGCCCGCGCCCCCCGGTAGTTTCAGGCGAGGGAAATCCCCGTGCGGGGAGCAATAAAGTGCACACATTATAGAAGGGAGACTAGCTATGTCAGGAAGTAACCTTTTGTTGTGGGCAGCAGGATTACTGGTTACTTATTCGCTGGTAACCGGAGGCTCGACAGCGTCACCGGAGGTCCCCGAAAATGGCAAACAATTAGGGACAATCCTCAACAGCGACATAAACCACATACTCGGGTCCAGCTCGGGCGGCGACATTACCGTCGAGGAGTACAAACATTTTGTCGAGTGTCTCCTAGACGTTCAACCCGGAGTTCTGGCCCAGAACGTGGGGATGCCGGACCCGGTGATCTATCGCAGTAAGGTTGCTACCACCTGGGACAAGTATCACGCCGAGGTCACCAAGGCAGTCTGGCCGAACACCAAGCCAGAGCAGGCTGAACGTGAAGGTGCGGCTATGCGCAAACTGCTGGACTTAGGGACCGACCCTTTGACTATCACCATAGAGGCCTGCCGCGAGCGCGGAGTGCTGATTGTGGCCAGTTATCGGATGAATGCCGAGGACTTCGGACGCGGAGAACTCGACCTGTATGACTTTGGCCGGGCCCACAAAGATTGGGCCATCCCCGGGCGCAACTGCCTGGATCCAGCCATACCCGAGGTCTATGACCACCGTATGGCTATCTTCCGGGAGGTAGCCGAGAACTACGACATAGACGGGATTGAATTTGACTTCAAGCGCTGGTACCATATGATTTCCGACCCTCTTAATAACTATCCGATTCTCACGCAGATGGTGCGGGACACTCGGAAGATGCTGGACGAGGTGGCCCAGCGCAAGGGCCGCAACCATCTGCTGCTGGGGGTACGGGTAGAGGCTATGTTGGAGGGGGAGTTTGTGAAGGAAGATTTCCCCGGTGCCCAG
>JALGTJ010000065.1:3370-10918 GCA_029821415.1 Candidatus Zipacnadia bacterium | reverse complement strand
GTCGCTGAGAACCAACAAGGAGGCAGCCAAGTGACCCCGCAGCAAATTGACAGGATCTACTTCATGGTGCATCCACTAATCTACGAGAGCCATGCGCATGAGCCAGAGTTTGCCGCCAAGTACCAGTGCTACATTGACTACGAGAAGAAGATTAAGGCGCGTTGGTATGAGAAGATGGCTGATATGGCTCCCAATGAGGCCCTTGTGGTGTTTATGGGGCCCCAGCAGTTAGAGGATGATGTCAATAGCATGCTGGGGCGGCGTGGATTAGTAGTCAGGGATGTGATAGTACAACAGCCAGAGTTATGGGATGAGTTGCTTGGTCCTGAGGCGAAGATGGGATTAGGCCGAGACCTGCTGGCGACATATTGGCGGAATGGTTTTAAGTGGACCTCAGACGTAATAGATCTTCAGGGGGTAATTTCGCGAGGGTGGGCTGAACGAATCAAGAAGACCTATGCCGAACGCAACCTGATTTTTGACCCAGAGACGGTACAGACGGAGGGGTGGGGGGAGTCTTTCGAGGGCTGTGTCGCTAATTATGTCAGGCATCTGGGCACTTACTTGGGGCTGGCCAAGCCTATCGAAGTCAACTTTGAAATGACAGTGCCCGACGCGCGTTTCCTGCTTACCGCTGAGTTCCTGGAGAGGATTCCGTTAGAGCACAGCGTGCGACTGTATCTGTGGAAGGCTGCCGACGGTCGTCTGATCGGGTATTTCCATAAGGGTCTGGCAGCTATCGCAGACCCACCGTTGTATGCTGAGTTCTCGCGGGGCGATATGGAGATAGAGCTGAGAAGCAAGCAAGACGAATTGCAATGGCCGACGCCCGATTCGGATACTCAGTCCACCAGCGGACAACTGAAATGTCCAGTACCTTCGGGTTACGTCTTTGCGCGCGGCGCTACGCTGGACGAGTTCCGCGACGCGCTGACAAGCGCGAGATTTGTGGCGGGAGATTGAGGTTAACACGTGGTAACCAGCACTTGCAGCTTGGCTGCCAGCACTGGGCTAATTGGTGTATGTCGGCTGTTGGGACAATCAAGGGTATATCTAACAACAGACTAAAGGAGCCAATATGATGAGCGATGCCAAGGCTTTGCAGATCGGGGCAGGAAACAATTGGCACTTTGTCAACGCCGCCTGGCAGGATGGTGCTGACAACGAGCTGTCTGTGCCTGCCGAACATCACCGGGATGATGGCCCCAGTATCCAGGGACACCATTATGCATTCAACCGTGAGCTATGTTACCAGGATTGCACGGTGCGTTTTGAGTTCTGGTTGCAAGGACATACCGATACGGGCATCATTCTGCGGGCTCGGGACGAGTCGCATTTCTATCTGCTCCATTTTCCGGCCTGTGGACAAGCCATACGGGCACAGAACGGCTGGATTGCGTTCTCCAAGATGGATAATACCGGCTACTTGAAGTGTCTGAAGCTGGAGTTGCTGCGGCGGGTACCTAGTAACCGGGGGCGATGGATTCCTGCTGAATTGACTTTAAAGGGCAATAAGATTTCAGTGCGAATTGGAGATAATGGCTATTTTGAGGCCCAGGATGACACATATGCAGCAGCGGGCCATATTGGAGTGTACTGCCAGGGGGATGCGAAACTTCGCAATGTGACTGTCACGGGTCAGCCGGCCGGTTTGCCACAATGGGACGCGCAAGTACGGCAGCCGACCAACTGGTTCCATCCGCGCCCGGATACTAAATACGGGCGGTGGCAGCACCCCTGGGACCTGGTGCCTACACGCGACGGGGGACTTCTCCTAAACTACGTTGTTCAGGAGACAGCTTCCGCAGGCGAGGACCCCGAAGGGGCGGTGACCCCGTTGCTGACACGGTCTGCGGATGGCGGTCGAACCTGGTCGGAACCCGAAGAGCTGCGGGTTACTTTAGGGGATAATCGCTGGATCCCGCCCCGCTTGCATCGTACTCCCGCCGGTAGGCTGATTTGTCTGACTCAAGACCGAGGCGAGTATTTCATCTCCGAGTCAACTGATGATGCGCGCACCTGGTCAAAGCCGGTTCCGGCGGGGATCGGCCCGGTACCTGCTCGGCTCAAGGCACTGGCCATTGGGCCGCAGCCTTTCCTAAATGTCGCTGACGGCTCAATGATCTTGTTCTGCTATGGCAGCTATGACTTAGACGACCCCGAATTAGGTATCGGCAACTGGGGTGCGGTGCATTGTCAGGCCTTCGCCTGCCGTTCTACCGATGACGGGCGCACTTGGTCACCGCCGGTCAATATAGATAATTCTGACCGTAGCGAAGGGGACATCCAATACGGCAACCTTGACCTGACAGAGGTCTGTGGTGTACAGATGGGCGACGGCCGCTTGATGGCCCTGATCCGGCCTATTTACTCGCCGTGGATGTGGGAGACCTGGTCCGAGGATGGAGGCATCACCTGGGGGCCGTGTGTGCGGGGGCCATTCCCGGGATATGCCACGCCCAATATGTTGCGGACCTCCTCGGGAGCGGTGTTGGTAGCCCATCGCGAACCCAGTTTGACGATCAATTGCAGTTGGGATGACGGCCGTACGTGGGACCAAGGCACGCTGATTGACGGCGCGACCTGGGCCATGGGTTCAATGATTGAAGTGGAGCCCGATGTGGTGCTTTATGTCTACTGGGATGCATTTGAATCGCTGATGCGTGCCCAACTGATTCGGGTAACACCTTCTGGCCTGGAACCGATACGAAGGGCGTAGATTACTGCGCCGGCCAGGCCTTGCTTTCCAAACAAGAGAAAGGACGAAAATATGATGGCCAAGACACTTCGTGACACAATGTGGGGCTGGGGGACGATGATTGACGTTATTGGCAATGAGACCGAGCTGATGAGCCCCGTAGAAGGCGCCGACTATATGGGGATTAAGAACTTTCTGATGTGTGGCGGAGCACCAGCTACCGATGAGCAAGCCGCCCCAGCAGCCGCACGGGGCGGCCGGATCGTTTGGGAGATGGAAGCCGGCTTCGGCAGTACATTCGGCGAGAACTTTGAATTCCAGTCCCGACTGGATCGCATACTACCCTTAGCTCAGCGGTTCCCCAACATTGAAGGGGTGTTGCTGGATGATTTGAGCACCATTACCATCGGGCAGGAGAAGATGCCTCCGGAGGTGCTCGGACGGATATGCCGGGCATTGCAAAGCGAACCGCGCCCGTTGTCGTTATGGGGCGTTATCTACACGATGAGTTACGATGATCCAGCACTGAGTACGTACATTGAAGATTTGCCGGAGTACCTGAAGTACCTGGATGTAATCAACCTATGGGTGTGGCACGCGAAAGACCTCCACAAATTGGAGGCTAATTTGGAGCGGTGTAATGAGCTATCCGGGGGCAAGCCGGTGCATTTAGGCCTCTACCTGTATGACTTTGGGGACGGCCGGCCGATGCCTTTAGATCTGATGGAGATGCAATGCGAGACAGCTCGGCGCTGGGTGCACGAGGGCGAGATTATAGGAATGGGCTTTCTTCCAACCTCAGCATTCGGCAGAGGTATTGAAGCAGCCGAGTGGGCTGCTGAGTGGGCGAGGAAGGTTGGGGATGAGCCGCTGTAGCTTCCACTAAGCGCTATCGTTGAGCAGCCGATAGTTATAAGCCAGATCTCTCCGGTCGGGGCTTGGGTAAGCCACTGGAGGCATTGCTGGCAGTACAGCCCGATGCCGGCTGATCTGCCTAGCGCGCAATCTGCTGAACCTGCGAGCCTCTATGTAACAGGTGGGTGGTACATTGTCTGCCGGCTCAGAACTCAGCCCAGGTCGGGTCTACACAGAGTCGGCACTCTTCCTGGATGTCGTCGATAGCAGCTTCGTCCTCGGGGGGAAGCTCCCAAGCAAAGATGTCCATGTTCTCCCGCAGGTGCGCCTCCGAGCCCGCCTTGGGGATCACGATGCAACCTTTCTGAATCAGCCAGCGTAGGGTGATCTGGGCGGGACTTTTGCCATGCTTCGCGCCCAGTCCGGTGATGACCGGGTTATCCAGAACCCGGCCGCGCGCCAGCGGGCAATAAGCCACTACCGCCACGTGGTGAGCCGTGCAGAACTCCAGCAGCTCCCGCTGGTAAAGAAAGGGGTGGAACTCCACCTGATTGTTGGCAATTGGCAGCTCGCTGATGGCCAGCGCCTGCTCCAAGCGCTCAATGATGAAATTGCTGACTCCGATGCTACGCACCCAGCCCCGCTCGTAGGCCTCCTTAAGAGCGGCAAAGGTCTCCTCCATAGGTATGTTCGGGTTGGGCCAGTGGATGAGAAACATATCCAGATAGTCAGTCTGCAGGTCCCTCAGTGTATTCTGGCAACTCGCGAGGAGGTCGTCGCGGTGCAACTTCTCCGCCGGCACTTTGGAGGTGACGAAGATACTCTCGCGGTCTACCTCCTGCAGAGCCTCGCCGACCTCGCGCTGGTTCTCATAGATCTCGGCCGTATCCACGTGGTTATAGCCCAGCTCGAAGGCCTTCAGGAGTGTGGCCACTCCCTCCCGGCCGCGGATGTCCCACGTGCCCAGGCCCAGCCGGGGCTGTTCGTATCCAGAACTCAGAATCTGCGTTGGTATACTCATCGTAATCTCCTATAGTGGTTTTAGTATTAGTGGCTTAATTCGCGGTAAGAGAAGGGTCGCTATGCCAATAAACCAGGTAACAGGCGAGAGGCTACAGCCCCCACCCTCGGGCCACTTCTCGAGTGATGTGTGCCAAATCATCGGGGCTCTCCCCGTGACGGGCGTTGGCAACTTCAAAGGTCCAGGGCCCGGCATATTGCACCTCGGACAAGGCGTGGCGAATGGCCTGCCAGTCGAGCCCGCCGTGCGTTGGTACCCAGTGGTTATCGTTCGGCGCGGAGAAGTCAACATCCTGCAGATGTGTGCCTCCTAACCGTGGGCCTGCGGCATATATCTCGGAAACTGGGTCATTTTTTAGCGTCCAGGCATGACCAGTATCAAGCACAAGGCCCAGCCACCGTTCGGGGTACTCGTCGACCAGTGGCCGCAGCTCTCTCATGGTCAGAAATGGATAGTCACAGTGATATGGCAGGTTTTCAAGGAGGATGCGGATGCCCGCCTTCTCGGCAACAGGAATCAGCTCATCCAGGGAGCGCGGGACCGCGTCGCCGATGAGTTCTGGTATAGCTGGATCATTCGGGTCTGGTACAAAGCGGGGATTGGGGACAGGGTGTATGATGATGTCGGTGGCACCGATGGCACCAGCAAACTGGATGTAGCTCGCTAGCACCTGCATCTTCTCGCGTCGCCAATTCTCGTCAGGTGCGCCCAAGACATTGTCCATCATGGGGGCATGAACGGTTCTGGCGCGCAGCCCCAACTTGTCAAGTAGGTTGCGGAAATCGGACAGCGCCTGGCCCGTCAGAGGGGCTGCAATGTGAGGCTCCTGTCCCAGTATCTCTGTCTGGGGAAACCCGGCTGCAGCGATGCCGGCGAGTGCTTTTTCCACGCTGCGATCCAGGAATCCTATGGTGCTATAGCTGGAATTGTCAGTATGGTTTATTGTTGCGTGTAGCATTGTGTGTTTACTGCACTGATTCCTTTCAATGCGGACCATTTACGGCTGGGATTGGCCATATCTTCTACTGCTGCCGATAGCACTCTGTGTTTACTGCGCTAATTCCTGTCCCGTTTTTTTGGGTCATGGTGACCCGACAGGATTCGCTTCAACGAAGTCAGGAGTGGCTCGTTGAACGGTGTGCGAGGAGCTTCTTAGCGTCCCTTAGAGTCTCCTCTGCACCCTCGCGGACGAACTGAAAATCGCCCGCTACCGTAAAGAAGGACATGCCGTGCTGCAGATAGTAGTCCACCCCCTCAAGGGTACCGAATGCGGAGCCCCAAGGGACACCAGCTTGGCGGATGACGGTGGCGGCGGCAGTAACTGCCGCAGTTGGCGGCCGTAGTCTGAGACCCGAATGGGACCGAAGCCGCGCTCCCCCAGGGGATGATACTTGCAGTACTGCACTGCCCGCCGGGCCTGTTCAGCGGTCTGCACTCGAGGCACCATCACCCCGGCCGGTCCCAGGTCCAATATCGCGCTGATGAACTCTGGGGCATTGCCCTTCACCCGTACCACAGGGGCTGTGTGGTGCTCGATACTCATCAGCAAGCTGCGTAGACTCTGGTAGCCAGTGGGAGAATGCTCCATATCTATCACTACAAAGTCAAAGCCTGCTGCCGCAACAATCTCGCCGACCCCGGCATCATTGAGATACAGCCAGGTGCCCACCAATGTCTCGCCAGAACGCATGCGGGCGGCCAAGTCGTATAGCATGGCGTCAGCCTCTTATTTCTTATTCGGCATTGCTTGGGTTGGTTCTGACTCGGTGCTTGTATCCCGACTTCCCCGTTTCGCTCATTGTAGTTTGTATCTTCTGAGAGTCTGCAAGAAATTCCTGCTGGTGCTGGCAATGTATTCGCAGGAACCGCCACCTGCCAGCCGGTGCCATCAGGCAAAGCACTGGGGGATGACCGCTACCCAAAGCCAGGTGGTTGGATTTCTGTTATATCCATTGGCACTCTGTCAAAGCTGAGAGGTGAGTGCCTTCCTTGTGTACTTGACATTCTGTGTATGCTCCGCAAATTCCTTGTCACGCGGAGCATTGGGAGGAATATCACGTATATGCAACCCGTGTATAGTTAGCCAAAAACAGAGGAGCAATGCACACTAACGTGGCATCTGGTGGACAAGACGGCGGACCGTGCTATGGTGGAAGTATCTGCTGTTTGCTTCTGCTGGACGGCATGGGGAATAGACTCCTGGCATTTGGGGTATGCTATTTGCAGAAGCGTAAATCAAAGCTGACAGCCTGTGTGTAAGGGAGAGATTTACTGTGAAGTACCTGGAGAAAGCTATCCTGCTGTTTATCGTTGTTATGCTATCCATTGTGAGTGGTTGTGGGGGTGGGGGTGGTGAGACCAGGACCATGTGGCCGGCCTACACACCACCACCAGAGGTAGCTGACGAGACACAACAGGCGCGCTTTGCGGCTGACGAGGCAGTCGCGGCCATCTATGAGCTGGGCGGCGTCTCCGAAGCCAATCCGTGGACGATTGCCAACGCCAACATTGACGCCTTGGTTGCGCTGGCCACTCAAATATTGCAGGAAAGCGGCGTGATGGCGGCTGGCGCTCCCGCTGACGCACCTACGACGCCCATGACGATGATGGCTAATTTCGCCAGGTACCTTGCCGAGCAGATGCCTGGGTCCGAGGATGAAGTCCGTCCGGCCGAGACTTACCCGATAGACTGGCAGATAGATGACATTCACTGGACGGGCAGCGTTGTGGTCAATCTGAACAGCATTAGCGGCTCTATTCACGGCGAAGGTCCCGATACTGACGCAGACATCCAGATTCGCGGCACGCTCGGGCTTACTGCAGCGCATGCTACTATCACCGGTGACGGCTATATCACCTGTACAGTCGGTGTCCAGGACTGGGGTAATGGGGTAGCGGCGGCTTGCACTGACTACGCGGGGCGTGCCTATTTAGATGACTACATCAGCCTCACCGTCAACCGGCAGGGCGACGA
>JALGTJ010000065.1:0-3339 GCA_029821415.1 Candidatus Zipacnadia bacterium | reverse complement strand
AAGATTGAGGGAACCCACGCGGTCACGGGCACGCTCGGTGAAGACTACGCCTTTACCTTTGAAGCTGATCTGGACTACTACTTCGGCGTCTTAGCTGGCGAAGGCTTCTTGTGGGCGCATCACGACGGGACGCTTGCGGGTGCGGTTGACTCCGACCAGCATATCGAGTCGTTTTCACTCTCGCAAGAGATCGACTTGGGCAACGGCATGACCGCAACAATTGCTGTCAATGACTGGGTGATCAGCGGCGAGGTGCGCGGTGCTGAAGGGGAGCTGCTGGCCACTTTCAGCGGAAATTTGCAGGCTGGCACCGGCCAGATTGAGTGGGTTGGCGGCCCCACCGAGTCTATTGAGTGGCATTGGAGTTAGCAGGGGCGGTTTGACAGTGGCTGGGACGCGTGGATAGTCGGCCTTTGAGGTTATGAAGTTCGGAGGCGTCTGCTGTGGTGGCGCGTAGCCACCGCATTTGCACTAACGACAAGTGAAGGCAAATATCTCAGCGTCGTTCAAGTCGAACCGGAGCTTTACCCGTCGTCCGGCCAGCACAGTCAAGTCCCGGCCGTCGGGCCACTGTACCGGCAGGTCAATGCCGTTGCCCTGAACCGGTGCAGACTGATAGCCGGGCAGGGGTTGGCCCTGTTCATCCAGCACCGTCACCTGCAGCTTATCCAATATGGCGGCATTGATATGCAGTTCGCTGCCGGCAAGTTGCAGCGGGCCTACCGTCCAACTACCTTCCCGGTTCCAACAACGCGCAGAAACCAGCCGTCCCACTGGAGTCTGGGCCAAACCGATGGCGAAGTAACGCTTGTTGCCGGTCTTGTGCGGATAGGGACAGCCACAGTAGTACAGCCACCACAGGCCGTCCTTCTCTATCAGATGTGCAGCAGTCATCAACATGGCGCTGTCCCACTCCCCGGCAGGAGCGTGGGGCAGGATATACTGGCCACGAAAGGGCCGGACCCAGTTAACGGTGTCGGTACTGTATGCCAGGCCGATGTCAAAGGTGCCCTCGTTGCAGTGGTACAGCCAAGGGAAAGCGACGTAGAAGTCGCCGATCGGATGCACCGACACTCCATAGAACTGTAGATATTGATCGGTCTTCGCGTCATCTACATCACGCGTCAGGACCCAACTCGGCTTGCTCCAGTGCACCCCGTCGCTGCTTTCAAAACGCACCGTCTGACGCAGGCCCATACGGTTCTTGGGCTGGTCGTTGGGGGCTGGATTAGGGTTGGGCACGCCAACCTTGTAGTATGAGACGAATTTGCCCAGCCGAGGGTGCCAGTAGGTATAGACAACATCGCCGGCCTCCCCTCCCAAATAGTGGGCGGGGCTGCCGGGCAGCACTGGGTCAGGCCGTTCGCGGGTCCAGCGTATGCCATCAGGTGAGAAGAACCTGAAAATGTTGTTGTGCCCCTCCACTCCGTCCTCGCCGCGACCTTGTTGGAGGGACCACTTCACGTAGCGCCGTGCGGGGTCGGTCGCCTCCAGGTCACGGTAGACGACTGGGTGGACATCACCAAGAGAAGATAGATTGTTCTGTTTGGTGCCGGCGTACTCGCAGAGGCCGAGAACCGGCTTGTGCCAATGGATACCGTCAGTACTGGTAGCATAGGCGACACCGTGACCAGGGATGGGTACGTAGTACCACATCTTGAAGAGCTGGTTATCAGGCTCCCACAGTACCGATCCATACAGTTGAACGCGGGGGAAAGGTCCTGCGTATTCCCAAGGATGCTCGGCTTGTAGCACTGGGTTGGCGGGGTGACGGGTAAACTGGTGGACCTTCACCTGGCAATTGTCGCCAACACCTTGCAGACGAGGGTCCCAAATCAGATATAGCTGTCCCGCTTTCAATGCCATCGCCTCCTGTCCCCAAGTGGCCCCGTGAATTAGTAGTACCAGCGCGATCAGGCCCAACAGCAATCCAACTGAGGAATGAGTACAGTTCATAGGAGTTGTACCTCCACGGCTGTTGTGCGGCGTTATGCTGATAGTCTATCGCCCTGCGCCTACTTAGCTTCTCGTCCCCTATTATATTCGCTAATACCCGAAGGATGTCAATGAGGTCAGATGCAGGAGTTAGTAAGCGCAAGGGCGAAGTACAAACAGTTATTACCATTCCCGAGTCCGCCACGGCCAGTTGACGGCCTCTTGGCACCGGTTTAAGGAGATAGCTATGCGCATCGGTGCTGCCGGGCTTTGCCACGAGACGAATACATTTGCTGAGGGAGTAACGACGTTTGAGGATTTTGAGCGTTCCGGGGGCTTTCCGGGGCTGACGGTGGGCGAGCAGATTGTGGAGACGCTGCACGCAACAAAGGTCCCTATGGGCGGATTTATCACCGCTGCCGAGGAGCTGAACTTCGAGCTGGTACCGCTCATCTGGACCTTCGCCCAGCCGTCCGGAATCGTTGCCCAGAGTGCTTATGAGAAGCTCGCAGGTATGCTACTGGACAAATTGCAGAAGGCCATGCCTCTGGATGGGGTGTTGCTGGACTTGCACGGGGCAATGGTTACTGAGGAGCTGGAGGATGCGGAGGGGGATCTGCTGGCGCGCATTCGTCATTTGATTGGCCCGGATATCCCAATTGTGGTGACGCTGGATCTACATGCCAACATTACGCCGGCGATGGTCGCCGAGGCCACCACGTTGATCGGCTATGACACGTACCCTCACGTTGACTGCTTTGAACGGGGCGTTGAAGCAGCGCACCTGCTGGTGGATACGATCAGCAGGCGTGTCCAGCCGACCACCGGGCTGGCGCAAATTGATATGCTCATCGCGCCGCCCCGGCAATGCACCCTGCTTTCACCTATGAAGGATATCTTCGCGCTGGTGCATGAAATCGAGCAGCGGCCGGGGATTCTTACTGTGACTCTTGCCGGCGGGTTCCCGTTTTCTGATACTTACAATACTGGTGCCTGCGTGGTGGTTAGCGCCGACGGCGACCAGCGCCTGGCTCAGGAGAGCGCCCAGGAAGTGGCTGAGCAGGTATGGCAACGGCGCGAGCAGTTCCGTGTGGAGCTGACCCCTGTTGAGGAGGCGGTACGCTACGCTGTTGAGCAGGGTAGGGGACCGGTCATTCTTGCCGACGGGTCGGATAACCCTGGCGGGGGGGCGCCATGCGATGGCACAGTGATGTTGGAGACTTTGATTAAGGCGCAAGCGCCCCGTGCGACGGTGGCGGTTATTGCAGACCCTGAGGCTGTTAACCAGGCGATCACCGCTGGCGTTGGCAAAGAGATTACGCTGACGGTCGGCGGCAAGACTGACGACCGCCACGGTGCTCCGCTCACTGTCAGCGGCTATGTGAGGCTGATTAGCGATGGGAA
>JALGTJ010000064.1 GCA_029821415.1 Candidatus Zipacnadia bacterium | reverse complement strand
ACAGGAATGTGGCTTATAGCAGTGGCCGTACTGGCCATGGCCTTATTCGCCGGATGCGGCAAGTCCAAGAAGACCGCCCAGGTGCCAACCACGCAGCCGATGCCGGGCCAGATGGCTGGCCCACCGGGTATGCCGGGGCAAATGCCGGGTGGCTACGGCCCTATGCGACCACCCGGAATGCCTGGCCCGCCAGGGATGCCGGGGCAAATGCCTGGTGCCTACGGCCAACAGCCGATGCAGCCGGCCGCTAGCCCGACTGCAGAGCCAGCGGAGGCAGAACCATCTGGGCCCAGCTACAAGGAGCGCTATGAACAGGGGGAATTGACCGCCGAGGAACTTCGCAAAGAGCATGAGCTACAGCGAGTTGAAAGGGAGTTAGGTTATCCTGTTGGTCCTGAGTAGTTGAGCCTGGGCGTCCGGGCCAAGTTCTACGCCAGTAACGCAGCAACTATCCAGCGCAAAGCTCACAAAACACTGTGCCGTAACGCTGTATACTTCCCCTGCGAACTCCCCGGCAGACCGGAAGATTCGGTCCAGGAAACGAGGCGACCGTAAATGGACGAGTACAGAGACTATTCGCAACCCAGCGGAGAGCAAAATCTATCTGAGCAGACTCAACCAGCGCCCACAGAGCAAGCAACCCCCGCTGGCCCTCCACGGCGGCGCACTAATTGGGGGCTGATTATTGGGATCGCTGTAGTTGTGTTTGTGGTACTGATCGGCGGCTTCTTCCTGGCCATAATGTTCGCGCTCTTCGGAGCGATGGGGGCCTCTGCGGAGCTGACTGTGGGACCACGGGTAGGAGTTATCACAATAAGCGGGCCAATTACCGCCGGAGATGACGCGGGAGCCTGGCTGTTTGGGGGCAGCCGGGGGGCGCGGGCGACGATGAGCCAGTTGCGCCGGGCCGCCGAGGATGAATCAGTCAAGGCTGTAGTGCTACGCATCAACAGTCCTGGAGGCAGCGCAGCCGCCTCCCAGGCGATATACAAAGAGATTCAGCGTCTGACCAAACACAAGCCGGTGGTCGTCTCAATGGGGGATGTGGCGGCCTCGGGCGGTTACTACGTGGCTTGCCCAGCCGATGTTATCTTTGCCAATCCCGCCACCATCACCGGCAGCATCGGAGTGATCTTCGAGACACTGAACTTCTATGAACTTATGCAGAAATACGGACTGCAAAGCGAAGTAATAAAGTCGGGCAAATACAAGGACACCGGCTCGCCCGTCCGGCCGATGCGCCCGGATGAACGAGAACTACTGCAGAAGATGCTTATGGGCGTTTACGATCAGTTCGTCCACGATGTCGCCCAAGCTCGGGGAATGGATGAGGCTAAGGTGAAGAAGCTGGCGGACGGAAGAATCTACACCGGTGAGCAGGCCTTGGCAGCAGGCCTCATCGATCGGCTTGGTAACTTCTATGACGCAGTGGATGAAGCCGCAAAGCTGGGAGGAATCAAGGGACGACCTAAGCTGAAGCAATTGGAGGCAGGCTCGCCGTGGAGTCGATTCTTTAGTGCGATGACCCAGACTGTCGCCAACCAGATAAAGTCCGACCTGATGAGCGAGCTTTCGCATAGTTTGACTACATCTCAGCCACAGCCGCAGTACCGCTAAGGCTACACGGGGAGGCCCGGCCGCTTGTGGCTAAACAGCTACTGATAATAGACGGTAATAGTTTGCTGCATCGGGCCTTCCATGCCCTGCCGCAGTCGCTATCCACCTCCTCCGGGCAGCCCACCAATGCCGTCTACGGACTGGCCCAGATGTTGTTGCCCCTGCTGGAGGAGAAATCACCAGACGCCGCCCTGGTGGCCTTTGATGCCCCCGGTAAGACTTTTCGTGACGAACTCTTTGAAAAGTACAAGGCAGATCGCACCCCCACTGACGAGACGCTGATTGCCCAGTTTGACCTGGCCCACGAACTGATTGACGCCCTGGGTATGGCCCAGACGGAGATAACTGGATACGAGGCTGACGATATTATCGGCACTGTCGCCGAAAAGGCCAGAGCCGCCGGCTTTGAGGTATTGATCATCACCGGCGACCGCGATGCACTGCAATTGGTTGATGACCAAACCAAGGTGCTGGCCACTATTCGCGGCCTTAGCGAGACGCGGCTTTACGACCCGGACAAGGTATATGACGAATACGGCGTTCGTCCTGAGCAGATAGCCGATTACAAGGCGCTGGTGGGAGACAGCTCCGACAACATCCCGGGAGTGGCCGGCGTAGGGCCGAAGACGGCTGCCCGGCTACTCGCACAATTTTCTACTGTAGAGGAATTGCTGGAGCACCTGGACGAGGTAGACAGTGATAAGTTGGCCGCCCGACTAAGAGAGAGCAGTGATCAAATACGGCTCAATAAGAAACTGGCGAGTGTTGTCTTGGATAGCCCGCTGGAACTGGATATCAATGATCTTGCCTGGAAGGGTATTCAGCCTGGCCAGCTCCGCCAGCTTTTTGCCCGGCTGGAATTCTCCCGACTCATGGACCGGTTGCCCGTGCAATCAACCGCCGACAATCCACAGCCAGAACAGGCCAGTCTCGACGAGGTAATACAAGCTGTTAAGGCCGACGGATACTGTAACCTGGCAGCAGCGTGGATTGAAGGCAAGCTGAGAGGATTGGCCCTGGCCACCGACGAAGTAGGACCTGGGTACGTGCCCCTGGCTGGCCCTGAACAAGAAGACGGCAACGGGGGTCTGTTTGGCAAAACAACACCGGGGCGGGTGCCACCGCCACTGGCTGAACTACTGCAAGACCAGGAAATCGCCAAGCGAGGCTGCAATTTGAAACAGATTGCCACCGGCCTTGACGACTATGGCATTCGCCTAGCCGGCTGCCAGTGGGATGGTGCTCTTGCCGACTACCTGATAGCTCCTCAGCGTGACCATAACGCGGACACGCTGGCAGCATGCTATTTGCAGGAGGCTCTCCCTCCACCAGAGCGGCCTACAGAGCGCGCCTGTCAATTGGTCACTATGATCCCACGTCTGCGAGCAGCGCTGGACAAGGAGCTGAAGCAGCTACAGCTAATGCCGCTGTTTGAACGAGTGGAGATGCCACAGATCGAGATTCTCCGCGATATGGAGCGAGCCGGCATTGCGCTGGACTGCAAGCGGCTTGCACAACTGGGCGAGCAAATCCAGGCGGACCAGGAAAAACTGGAAAAGCACATCTATGAGCTGGCCGGCGAGCAATTCAATATCAATTCGTCGCAGCAGTTAGGGGAAATTCTGTTTGAGAAGCTGGGGCTTCCCGAAGGTCGGCGTACTAAGACCGGCTGGTCAACGGCTGCCGATGTACTGGAAGAACTACGTGAGCACCATGAGATCGTCGGACTGGTGCTGGAATATCGACAACTGGACAAGCTATACTCCACCTATATAAAAGCACTGTTAGAGCAGGTCAATCCGCAAACCGGGCGTCTGCATACGACTTTTGTGCAGACGGCAACCGCCACAGGACGGCTATCTAGCCGCAATCCGAATTTGCAGAATATTCCGAAACGTACCGAACTGGGACGGTCGGTGCGTGCCTGTTTTATTGCTGGTAGCCCCAACACAGTACTGTTGTGCGCCGACTATTCGCAGATTGAGCTGCGAATTCTGGCTCATCTTTCCGGCGACAAGAATCTTGTCGATGCGTTCATAGCGGGCCACGATATTCATAGGCGCACTGCTGCAGTATTGTTTGATCTCCCCTTGGAAGAGGTAAGCCGCTCGCAGCGCGACGCTGCTAAGACCGTCAACTACGCAGTCATCTACGGAATGGGCAGTCAGGCGCTGGCCGCTCAACTGGACATATCACGGGAGGAGGCTGATAAGTTCATAGAAGACTACTTTGCGCAGTTGCCAGGTGTAAAGCAGTATATGGATCAGATAGTAAGGCAGGCATACGAAGATGGCTACGTCCAGACCATCTGTGGGCGACGGCGGCCGGTCCCGGAGCTGAACAGTAACAATCGGCGGGTGCAGGCTTATGGTGAACGGGCAGCAGCTAATGCCCCGATTCAGGGCTCAGCCGCTGACATAATCAAAATTGCGATGGCTGATATCGCCCCGCGTCTTGCTCAAGTCAGCGCTGATGCGCGCCTGCTACTTCAGGTCCACGACGAGTTAGTCTTTGAAGTCCCTACAGAGGACGTAACCGAAGTAGGCAAACTGACTAAGCAGATCATGGAAAAGGCCTGGAAACTGTCAGTTCCACTGGCCGTAGATCTCAAGGCCGGCCGGAACTGGCGCGATTTGGAAGAGGTATTCTAAGCTATGTCATGACCTCTCACAACCAATCACGGACGTAGGATTAACTTAGGAGTGAATCAAATGAGTCCCGACAATGACAACGAATCCACGGATATCCTTGGTAGCTATGACGACATCTTTGGTGAGGACGTCCCGGAAGGACCTCAGCACGAGAAACCAATAAGCTCGCGCTGGGACCTACAGGAAAGCTGGGCAGACCTGGAGGAGGCCACCCCAGCAGATGTTCAGAAGGGCGACATAATCTCTGGTACTGTGGTAGCAGTGCAGGATCAGTACATAGTAGTAGACGTTGGTGCCAAGTTTGAGGGGCTGGTACCCCGTAATGAATTCGCCCCAGGCGAGGAGCTACCAACGGAGGGTGACGAAATCCGGGTAGCGGTGATCCGGGTTGATGACGAGGCTGGGCAAATCACCCTCTCCAAGAAGCGCGCCGACTACGAGGAGGCCTGGGAGAGGCTGTATCGTGCCCAACGAAATGGTGAAGTGCTCACCGGCATGGTCACCGACCGCGTCAAGGGGGGGCTGCGAGTTGATGTAGGTATGCCCGGTTTTGTGCCGGCGTCCCATGTTGCCATACGCGACGTACGCATGCTGGGCAAACTGGTGGGCAAGGTTCTCAAACTGAAGGTCTTGGAGGTAGACCGGCAGCGCAATCAGATTGTGCTGTCCCACCGGCAGGTTATAGAGGAAGAGCGCGCCCGCCGGCGCGAAGAGACCCTATCCCGACTGGCTGAAGGCGTCGTCTGCGAAGGACGAGTCCGCAATATCACCGACTATGGTGCCTTCGTTGACCTCGGCGGAGTAGACGGACTGCTGCATATCTCCGAGATGGCCTGGTCGCACATTGACCACCCCTCTGACGTGGTCAAACCCGGCGAGATCATTCGAGTGATGGTCCTGAGTATGGATAAAGACAGAGACCGCATATCCCTGGGTATGCGGCAACTGCTGCCTGATCCCTGGAAGCAGGCAGCTAAGCAATTGGAGGTCGGCGCCCTGTACGAAGCTGTTATTACTCGGGCGGTTGACACTGGCGCGTTTGCCCGCTTGAAAGAAGCGGATGTAGAAGGCTTCATTCCCCTGCGCGAGCTAAGCTCGCAGCGCATCAGCGAGACCACGGAGGTTGTCAGCAAGGGGCAGAAAGTGAAAGTCAAACTGCTGGATCTGGATGCCAGTGCCCACCGGATGACCTTAAGCCTGACGGGCGCACAGGCAGAAAGTGACCGCCAGGAGTACGAGGAGTATATGAAGAGTCAGCAGCCGCCGTCGGTCAAACTTGGCGACCAGTTCAGCGAAGTGCTCAACCAGACTAAGGCGTCACTGACAGATTCCGAACAGCCTAGCGAGGACGCTGACCAAGCAGCCGAGCAACAGGAAGCCGATGAACAAGCAGAAATGGCCAGACCGGACGAGCCCCTACCGGCAGTTCCAGCAGAGCCAGAAAGCCCCGCCAAAGCAGCCGAGCAACCCGAGGTGATCAGACAGGAAGAGCCGTCCTGAACGAGCAGACAAGGATCGCAACCTAAATGATAGTGTTGGGAGTAGCTGGCCCGTTAGGCTCGGGCAAATCCACTGTTCTGGAAATGCTTGAAGATCTGGGTGCGACCATATTGCGGGCTGATGATATCTCGCGCGAGCTGCTTCAGCCCGGCCAGCCGGTCTTTGAGCAGGTGCGAGCCGTATTCGGCGAGGAATATATCCAATCTGACGGCACACTACAGCGTAAGAAGCTGGCTGAGCTAATATTTGCCGACGACCAAGCTCGCCAG
>JALGTJ010000063.1 GCA_029821415.1 Candidatus Zipacnadia bacterium | reverse complement strand
TAGCCTGCAGAGCATCTACAGCGAAGAAGAGATGCGGCACTTCGTTGCGACTGTCATCGCCGAGGCGGGCGAGGATGTAGTCTTTGTGGCTGAGCCAAAGTACGACGGCCTGGCGGTTAGCCTGACTTATGAAGAGGGCAGCCTGACGGTTGCCGCTACCCGTGGTGATGGCAGCACTGGTGAGGATATCACCGACAATGTCCGCACCACTGAAGCTGATGTCTGGCGATGGCACGCCCCTGCCGGAAATTGTGGAGGTTCGTGGTGAAATCTACATTCCGCTGGCTGCCTTTCGCGAGCTAAATCGTCGCCGTGAAGCCGAAGGTGAGCCCGCTTTTGCCAATCCCCGCAACGCCGCCGCCGGGTCGGTGCGCCAGCTTGACTCAAACATTACTGCCTCCCGGCCGCTCAATATCTATGCCTACGGGGTGGGTGCGGTAAGTGGATATGAGTTCAGCAGTGAGTGGGATGTGCTACAGATGCTGAAGCGTTGGGGCTTTCGTGTTGACGAGCGCAATGCCCTGTGTCGGGACGCCGCCGAA
This sequence comes from Candidatus Zipacnadia bacterium, assembly GCA_029821415.1. GTDB lineage: Bacteria > Armatimonadota > Zipacnadia > Zipacnadales > Zipacnadaceae > JALGTD01. Next base: position 6,005 of record JALGTJ010000063.1, on the reverse strand, counting down.
TGCCTGGATTTCTACCACGCTCTCGCCGAGCAGCGCGAGCAACTCCCTTATGAGGTAGACGGCGTGGTCTTCAAGGTGAACGAACTGGCTATGCAGCAACAGATGGGCCTGCGCACGCGCAGCCCGCGCTGGGCAGTGGCCTACAAATTCCCAGCTCATCGTGAGACCACACGCATCAAGGATATCGTTGTTAGCGTTGGCCGTATGGGTGCGCTTACCCCCGTGGCGTTGCTGGAGCCGGTGGAGATAGGTGGGGCAACAGTTCAACGGGCCAGCCTGCACAATCAGGACGAAATTGATCGCAAGGACATCAGAATTGGTGATACTGTAGTTATTGAGCGCGCCGGCGATGTGATACCCTATGTCGTCAAGGCCATCGCTGAGGTACGCACCGGCGATGAGCGGAAGTTTCAGCTTCCCGCTACTTGTCCAGTATGTGGTACTGAGGTACTGCGGGTTGAGGGCGAACCGGTTGTCCACTGTCCGAACATTGACTGCCCGGCTCAGCTCCAGGGGCGCATTGTGCACTTCGCCTCACGCCGCGCTATGGACATCGAGGGGTTAGGGGAGAAGCTGGTTGCCCAACTCGTCGAATCTGGTTTGGTGGAGCATCTGCCTGATATCTACGACCTGACTGTGCAGCAGCTTGCCTCCCTGGAGCGGATGGCGGAGAAATCGGCGCAGAATCTGCTGGACGCGCTGGAAGCCAGCAAGCAGACGACGCTGACCAGGTTTCTCTATAGCCTGAGTATTGCGCATGTCGGTGAGTATGTCGCTCGTCTGCTTGCTGAGCACTTTGGGACCCTGCTGGCCGTCGCGGAAGCCGGCTACGACGAGCTTGTGGCTATCAAGGGCATTGGGCCGGAGATTGCCGCCAGCGTTCACAACTTCTTTGGGGAGGAGCGTAACCGTCAGATTATTAGTGATCTGTTGGACAGGGGGATTCGTATCGAGCAGGCAAAGACGGCTGCGGCCACACTGGCGGGGAAAACAGTTGTCTTTACCGGGGCGCTCCATGGCTTCACTCGGGAGGAAGCTGCCGAACAGGTTGAACGACGTGGGGGACGAGTAACCTCATCGGTCAGCAGCCGTACCGACTACGTGGTCGTTGGAGAAAACCCGGGCTCGAAGTACCAGCAGGCCCGGGAGCTAGGCATCACTACTATTGACGAAGAGGAGTTTCGGGAGCTTCTTGGGAATAGCTAGCCAAGACGGTAGCCGAACCCGCGGACTGTCTGGATCCGCTGCGGATTTCTGGGATCTTCTTCAATCTTAGCTCGCAGATTAGCCATATGTACCTCAACTAGGTGGGTGTCGTCGGTTTCTTCGCCCCAAGCCGCCTGCAATAGCATGTCGTGGCTGACAACCTTACCTTGATTCTCCAGCAGTGCCTGGAGAATGAGAAATTCGGTGCGGGTCAGCGTAACTTCTTTGCCGTCTATCCAGACGCGGCGAGCGGGAATATCCATCTCAATGTCCATTGCCGAGAGCACTTCAGGTTCCGCCGCAGGAGGCGGCGGCTGTGGTTGTTCCCCAACTGCTGACAGAGTTCTGGACAGGTCGGTTTCCACCATAGTGCCCTCCGCTCGCCGCAGAACTACATGAATACGGGCAAGGAGTTCGCTTAGCCCAAAGGGCTTGGCCATGTAGTCGTCAGCACCCAGCTCCAGGCCAACCACACGCTCGGCCTCTTCGGTTCGCCCGCTAATGATGACAATTGGCAAGGCGGTGCGCTGACGCAGGTGCCGCAGCACATCGATCCCGTCAACGTCCGGCAGAGTCAGATCGAGCAAAATCAGGTCTATCTCATCACTGTCGACCAACCTCACCCCTTCGAGGCCGTCAGTAGTGGAGAGAGTCGCGAAGCCGGCATTCTCCAGCTTGCGCGCGATAACGTCAGCCAGTTCAGTGTCGTCTTCAATTATCAATATCTTGCGTTGTTTCATAACCATCATCCTGGTTACTAGTTACTGTTGCTCTCCAGCGGCAGGTGGACAGAGAAGGTACTACCCTGCCCCGGCTCACTGTTGACCTCAATCCGTCCTCCCAGTAGTGTAGTTATCTGAGAGGCAATCGCCAGCCCCAGGCCTACTCCCTCAACTGGGCGGCTTATCTCTTCGCTGCCCCGGTCGAAGGCCTCGAAGATGCGCTGCTGCAGTTCGGTCGGTATGCCCGGCCCAGTATCCGAGACTTGAACTACTGCTTCCCCCTCTGCGCTGAAGGCAGATACTTCTACTTGGCCTCTATGATAATTAAATTTTACTGCGTTGTCTACTAAGTTGATAAGGACTTGTTCAATTCGTCGGGGATCAGTGAATACCTCCAGGTTATCTGGAGGCAAATTAAGCAATATCTCTACCCCAGCTTGGTCGGCTTTTGAACGCAGCGTGTGGATGACGTGCTCCACTGCCTGACGCAGATCAACTTTGCGTTTGCGGATTGATATCTGGCCAGCTTGCAAGTGCGACCAGTCGGTGAGATCGTCCAAAATGCGACGCATATGGCGACAGGCCGAATCCATCCTTGCTAGGTACTGCTGCTGGTCTTCGGTGAGGGGACCGACTTCTTCATCCAAAATCAGCTCGCTGGTCGCCTGCAAGGAAGCTAGCGGAGCACGCAGTTCATGAGAGATACTGGACACAAACAACTCCCGCAGCTTGTCCACCCGAATTCTCTCCAGAGCAACCGCGGCTATGGCTGCCAACGAGCGCAACAGGCGAATTCGCTGGGGAGGTATAGGTGTGTGAGTCTGGTGGTTGTCGGCGACCAGTAGGCCCACGAGATCTCCGTGCGTGCGCAATGGCACTAACAGTTGAGGGTAGGCGCCCTCTGCATTGCTGCTAGCAGCCTTGTCGCGATCTTTGGGGCCGAGTAGTACATACGGCGCCTCATCCCAAGCAGCATCGGCCAACAGATTGTCGCCAGAGGTGAGGGGGTAACTGCAGTCGGATATATCGGCCACTCCGCCGTCAGAGGTGGCCTGTAGAGTACCACGCAATAGGCCCTGGTCGTCATCGGTTAGGTAAATGCTGATGCGGTCAAAGCCGATTTCCACAGCTGCGCTGGTTGCGATCTTCTCCAGAACTTCCAATGGTTGCTGAGTGTCAATCACAGCCACCGCTGCATTTAGAACCATGCGGGCGCGTTCTTCTTCTTCCCAGGCCTGAGTAGCCGCTGCCTCGGTCTGGCGAACGCGCTGGCGCAAGAGCTGATCTAGATGCTTGTTTTGAATGAGCATAGCTGCCAGGGCGCAAACAAATCGCAAAGCATTTTTCTGCACGTCGGCGAGCGGCGTGACTGCCAGACTAACCATAGCCAGAGCCCCTATCGGACCATTCTCCAAGATCATGGGCAGTGCAATCATCCGATGTCCGGCCGGCTCAACTTCACCGACCTGCTCGATCAGAAGCTCTTTGTGGTGCAGCGAACGCCAAGCAGTGTCACGGCCCTGCGTCTCCCAATCGGCCGCCTTGTGCTGGGTGCCTCCGTAGCTGTAAAAGTCCCCGAAATCGTTGCCCTCTTGATTCAAGACTCCTATCCAACAATGGCTGGCCTCTATTATGCTCATTGCGGCCTGAGCAATATCAGCAAGCTGCGCAGTTAAATCCTCCTCGTTGGCCATTGTGGTGGCCAAATCCAGCAGGCACTGGTTGAACTCACAAATGCGGCGAGTTTGCTGACGGTTGCTGATGATCTCTTCGGCACGTTTGACTACTAGGAGCAATTCGTTAATCCAGCGGCCGTACGTGATCACATGGTAGTCGGCACCTGCTGACAGAGCACGGGCTCCCAGTAGTTGGTTGTCACGGGAGGCGAGGACTACGAAATAGGTGTCGGGGGCCGGTGCGGTGATGCGTTGCAGTTCCTGTAAAGCGGGGGGCGGCAGCAGCTCCAGATCGCAGACAATGACATCGTAGTGCTCCTGGGCTAGCAGCTTCTCAAGCACTGGCACTGAATGGCACTTACTAGTCTGCCAGTCTGGAGCCACTCGATGAATCTCAGCAAGGATCTCGCCGACTTGCTCTTCATTCGCACAGGCAATGAGGATTCTCATTACGTTGGTTGGCTATTGATACTGCCTGCGTACTCCCCTGGAGTCCTGTGGTGATAAGTGTCGCTACCAGCCCAGCTCTTTGAAGCTGCTCATCACTGTCATCAGACCCGGGCCGAGCACAGTGATAAACAAGGCCGGCAAGATGAAAAAGATCAGGGGAAACAGCATCTTGATGGCCAAGCTGGCCGCAATCTGGCGCACGCGCAGGCTGCGCTGAGTGCGCAACGCGTCGGCTTGGGTGCGCAAGGTCTTGGCGATGCTGACACCGAGCTGCTCTGCTTGCCGGAGAGCCGCCACCAACATTCTCAGCTCATCCAGGTCAACCCGCTTTGCCATATCTTCCCAGGCCTGCTGGCGGCTTTTGCCCAGTCGCATCTCCGCCAATACTCGGTTGAACTCGTCCACCAGTGGGCCTTCCTTGCGCTTGATCACCACGGCCAGCGCGCCATCGAGGCCAGTACCCGCTTCGGCACTTACCACCAATAAGTCAATAAGATCGGGCAATGATTTGCGAATAGTGTACTGGCGGCCTCTTATCTTCGTATCCAGGTAGTAATCAGGCCCCAGGATCCCCAGCAGTAGCAGCAGGCCGCTGCCGAGCCATCGGTGCAACGTAGCACCAGGCCACAGTACAAAAAAGGCACCAGCAGTTATCAATCCTCCGATGAAGGCGATGAGACGCAATGTCAAGAAGGTGCTAACCGTCAGACCGCTGGGACTGCCGGCTCGATCGAGCTTATTGCGGGCGGCTGCGACTGCCTGAGAGGGCATAAGCTGCATAATCCGATCGCGTACGCGCTGCAGGCTAGGTACAAGCAATCTTTCGCTGATCGACTTAGACAGTGCTCTATCCAGCTGGGTGCCCTTCATCACCACCCGGCTACGCTGCTGCACATCCTCGACTCTCTCCCAGATTCGTACCGCGTGGCTCTCGGTAGCAAACCCGGCTATCAGTACGGCGATAGCTACGAAGACCAATAGCCCGATTATTATGAATAGCCCGGCCATAAACCCTTTTCCACCTCTTCATTGCCAGCCAATGTGCTGCTCAGATGTCGATGGTTACCAGTTTCTTAATTACTATAGCTCCCAGTCCCATCAGGCCACCGCCAATGACCAATAGTATGTTGCCCAACCTGGTGGTAAAAAGAGGATCCATATAACCCGGGTTAGTTATGCTCATCAGAAATGCTACACCAAAAGGCAGAGCCAGCAAGATACCAGCCGACATTCTGCCTTCGGTAGTTGCTGCAGCGATTTCCCCGCTAAGCTTTACTCGTTCACGAATCATACCGCCGATGTTGTCTAGTATCTCAGCCAGGTTGCCGCCGATCTCAAGTTGTGTTTGCACTGCTGAGACGACCAGTTCCAGATCATAGTCTTTGGTTCGGCCAATGAGGTTGTCTAGAGCCTCGGACACGGAGGCACCAAACTGAACTTCCTCTATAACCTGGGAGAACTCCTCAGATATGGGAGGATGCATCTGGCTGGCGATAAGTTGCAAGCCGCGCAAGAAAGAAAAGCCCGAACGCAGCGCCGAGGCCAGCATATCCATAGCCTCAGGGAGCTGAGCGTTAAGCGACTTGGCCGTGTCTTCAGCATCATCCAAGGAATAACTGCGCCAATCCCTGCTCCCAGTATAGCTACAGGCCAGCGTTGGCTGGCCGCCAGTCCGATGAGAGCCCCCAGCATACCCGCGCCGGCAATTAACGCGATTAACTCTGAGGGTCGCAATAACCACCCGGCACGCAATATCTCTAGCTGCAGGGCGTTCTGGAACTCAGTTCGCCGTAACAAGCTGGTAATAATCGGAGCGCGATCGCGCACGCCCGGCCAGTCTGTCTTGGGCGCTGGTGATTGGTCGGGTACATCCTGAACAGCTATGCTTGAGAGGCGCTTCTGGCTAGTTCTTGCGCCGGCCGAGAATAGGTAAGCTATCGCCCCGCCAGCC
>JALGTJ010000062.1 GCA_029821415.1 Candidatus Zipacnadia bacterium | reverse complement strand
CCACAGATCCAGAGCTGGGCGGCACTGGTCGTCTACGAAATTGACCATCTTGGCGGCATCGCCACCGATCACTGGCTGTAGGGCTTGGACGGTTGCAGCGGCCGGCCACGGCTTCTTGGTGACCAGCTCGGCCTCTGCTGCCAACCATTGCAGAAACAGTCGCTCGCCCAGCCGGCCGTTCGCCAGCTTCTCAGGCTCGTCAAACTCGCCGGCTGCCGGCAGCAGGTAGTGCCCCAGCTCATGAGCGACCTCGCGGGTCCACTCGGCTGCGGTGCGAGGCAAGATAGACATGCACCAGGCCCTCTTCATCCCCTATCGGGGGCCGGTTCAAGTAGGCTGTGGCATAGCCGGAGAAGCGCAGCAGCAGGTGCGTGATGGTCTGGGCGAGCTTGGAGTAGTCGTTGTCTGATTGGCTGATGGTGTGAGAGGGATACTGGACCACGAAGCGCAGGTCCAGCCGCTGCGAGTTGGGTCGCTTGACCAGCCCGTAGCAGACGCGGTTGACCGTCGCATATATCGGTGAGCCGTTGCCCGTGCTGGGAATACGTACCTTCACGGCAGGATCAGTGCGGCCCATCTCCTCGGGGAATATCAGCGAGGTAGTATAGGCGAAGTCATGTCGCACTACGGCCCCGGGCTGGAGTGCGCCCGGCAGCTTAGTTTGGCAAGTATCCACTACGACGGAAATGGGGCTGAATTTAAGGTAATCTAGCTTGACCCAGCGGGGGAAGTGAGCCTCATAGAAAAGGTGGTGCATACGAATTTGCGCAAAGCTGTGATTTGGTGCCAGCTCCAGCGCATGTCCGTAGCTATCAACCGCCTGCTCAACTTCGCCGTCCAGTTCGTGAAGATGCCCGAGCGTAGCATACGTCTCGGCATAAGTTGGGTCGGCCTGCAACGCTGCCTGAAGCTTGGCGCGAGCCCCCTCACGCTTCTCTTGCTGGATTAGCTGCTGGGCCTCTTCGACCAGAGTAACTGCTTCCGTACGGTCGCTGAGAGCACAGGTGGGTGCCAGCCCTAACAGGGCTGCTGCCAGCATAATTGCTGTGCAGCACGAGGCTGTAGGGAGGTAGTGAGGTGTCGCATCTTTGTGATTGCTTGTTGAACTATTCATTAGTGGCACTCAATCCGATCGCGCAGTTGGTCGGCCAGTTCGTAGTTTGCTGCGTCGAAGAGTCCGTACACTACAAAGATTTTGTTAGTTGCTTCGCAGTGCCAGGCGTGGCCCAGCAACTTCTGAGGGGCTTGTCGGCCTATCAGGTGAAGTGCGAACCGCTTGAGGCTCTGCAGGGGCGGCATACGGGTGCCGGCAAAGGCTACCGCCTCATGCCCGCGGAACTGGGTCTCGTCTGATATCGGTTTGTAGCGTTTTAGCTCCTTGCCTAATTCTTGCTGAAGCCACTGGTCTAGCGTTTTGTCCCGCAGGAGGATGTCAGCCATGCCCCAGCGGGCGACTTCAATGGTTTCGAGGTCCCGGGTGAAGGAGAACTTCAGCAGTGCCGAGTACAGTTGCTGGCCGGCAAGAGTGAAGTCGTCGGGAATTTGGCAAACAAAGCCGTAGGCGGCCCAGGTTGTCCAGCCGTCGGTGGAGTGGTCAGTTATACTGCTGATTACGCGCTGGGCAGTATGGAGCAGATCTTTCTCATCAGGCCGACCCAGGACCTGGGCGATAACAGTCTGGTCGCATTGTTTGCAGACCCAAACGGCACCATAAGCCTGCTGACTGGCGCGCCAGGCGAAGGTGGCCAGGCTGTCTTTTTGCATCTGACGTTTGCTGACAACGCGGACGTTACGTTCCACTGCGAAGGGGTGATCGTCGGACTTGTGGCTCTTTTTCACCGTTTGGAGGTATTTTTCAACTGTTCGCTCAAGGTCTACGAAGCCCGGCGTGGCTGTCCATTTAATCTCCAGCCGAGGCATATCGCGGTCATCAATACGCAAATATCCTTCTTTTTCGCTAACTGATATGGAAGCAAGTGCCCAATCTTGTGGAACCTGTACTGTGATCCCCGCCCAGCCGATCAGATGTTGAGTATTGCGGTTGTCGTTCATTGTTTCTCCGGCATTCGTGATTTGTAGCTAAAAGGCTATCTTTCGCTTGCGCATATAGATGTTCTGGAGAATCCCAGCAGCCAGGCAATTGACAATCATGCTGCTGCCGCCGTAACTGACAAATGGTAGGGTCATACCTTTGACTGGTGTCAGACCCAGTGCCATGCCCACGTTAGCAGTGATATGAATAAAGAACATGGCGGCGATACCTCCCGCCATCAGTCGTCCAAATCCGTCTTTGGCTTGCCAGCATATTGTCAGGCTACGCCACATTAAGACAGCCAGAAGCGCCAACAAGGCGAAGCAGCCGGCGAACCCCCATTCCTCGCCTACAACCGTGAAAACAAAGTCTTTTTCCTGATGGGGGATGAAGCCCAGGCGACTTTGGGTGCCCTGGAAAAGCCCCTTGCCAAGCAGATGCCCGGAGCCAATGGCAATCAGTGATTGGCGAATCTGCCAGCCAGCGCCCTGGGGATCCTCGTCAGGATGTAAAAAGGCAGTTAGGCGTTCCTTGTGATATGGGTGGATCACTCCACCTGTGCTCCAGGCAACAGTAAAGAGCATCATAAAAGCAAAGGCGATAGCGCCGAGCTGGGTGAGCCTGGCACCTGCCAGAAACGCAACAGAGAACCAGATGAAGATCAACACCACCGGTGTGCCCAGGTCCGGTTGTAGCAAGATAAGCGCCGCCGGTACCATAACGTAGCCCAGGGAAAAGGCCAGCGTATGAAATGTCTCCAGTTCCCTGGAGTTGCGGCTGCTCAGGTATGCACCTACCATCAGGATTACGGCCAGCTTAGCCAGCTCACCGGGCTGGATGTTAATTGGGCCTATCGCCAGCCAGCGGGCACTGCCATATGCGGTCTGGCCTATGGCAAGGACTAATAGGAGCAAGCCCAGGACCAGTCCGTAGAAGACCAGACTGAGGCTGGCTATGCGGCTGTAGTCCACCATCATGATCAGCCCCATCACCACCAGACCCAGTCCAATCCAGATTAACTGGAGTGTCATCGTGCTGGTCGGCGGCTTGTCAGCCATAGCCAGTTGGGCCTGAGTGCAACTATATATCATCAGCGCCCCGTAGGCACACAGCAGCAGCATCGCTATCAACAGGATAAAATCAACTCGCCTCAACAGTCGCATCTGCATGGTTAGTCACTGTAGTTTAGTATAGCAGAAACTGGCGGCGACGCGAAGGTTTGTCTATATTGACAAATCGGGTATACTTGAAAATATTGTTGCGATTCCGCTGAAGCGGCAGGTGTTTTGGTGGCGAAAAGCTCGCTTGTTTTTGCAACCGACTGGGGGTGGTGGGGAGTAGTGGCCAGTTCGCGTGGAATTGTCCAGGTTGTGCTGCCACAGCGTAGCTGCTGGCAAGTTCAGAAGCGGTTAGGTGGTGTAGAAAGCTCAGCCAGTCTTTTGGCCCAGAAGGCTGCCCAGCAGATCCAGGAATACCTCCGGGGCCGCCGGCAGCGTTTCAGTGTGCCGGTTGAGTTGGAACTCATCTCCGATTTTGCGCGTCTTATACTCAATGCCTGTGCCCAAGTCCCCTACGGGGAGACGCTCAGTTACGGCGAGTTGGGCCGGCGGGCTGGGAGGGACGCAGCCGCCCGCGCAACTGGTCAGGCATTGGCAGCTAATCCGGTGCCGGTATTGGTACCATGTCACCGTGTGATTTGCGCCGATGGTAGCCTCGGCGGCTTCTCGGGAGGGCTGGAAATGAAGCGCCGATTGCTGGAACTGGAAGGCAGTTGGCCCCTGCCTTTAGCTGACTGCGCTGGAGTGAGTTGACTTCTGCGGCGCGTTGTTGTACAATTAGCTGAAATAGTTGTAGCTTGCCTAACAGTAAGAGCTTGGCGCTGAGGCATAAAGCCCGGGATGACCGGCAGGTGGTGGGTGGTGGCAGCCACGGCAGGTGCCTTGGGCCATTAGCCGAGTAGCACTGAATGTAGCCTAACTCAAGTGACCGGTCTTACCTCCAGGAGGGAGAGTAATGCTAACGCGGCAGAACTCTTATGCCATCCTTGCCTTCACTGTAGTTTGTGCTATCCTCTATACGAGTGTTGGTCTCCCCAGTGCCATGGCTGCTGACCTTAGCCTCGGCTTTGGTGGACAGGGGGTCTACCCTTATGTAGCCACCGCCAACTCCCAGCGTTGGTTCCGCGTGCACGTCACCTACGACGGGACAATTAACAGCGACGGGGTGGCCAACGAGCGCATCAGGGGACTTTACCTCGACCAGGGAGTTAGCTACAACAATAATCCTTCGCTACCAGCCGCCCCCAGCGGTTATACTTACCAACAGGAGCTGGCCAGCCCGTCAAGCGCCCCACCTGCCCCCCCTCATACCCAGGGCATTTATGGCGCGGGCCGCGCTACGGGTGACCAACCGGAGTATTTTGGCGTAGCCCCTTATACCGTGGCAGGTTATCCCGACTATGAGTACGTCTTCACTGTCGGTCCCTTCGCGGGCCATCACTACGACTATCTGGTAGGCCGGGTGTACACTGGGCACGAGAGTCCCAGTGAAACCCACGACTTCCGTTTCACCCTATACTGGGATGCCTGGGACAGCACCAGCGGCTCATACGTCGCTCAGACCCCGGTGCAAGTCAGCGGCACCTATATCACCCTACCTGTGCCCTTGCCCTGGTGGCTTTCAAGCCATGCCGGTGTCTCGGAGGTGCAAGATTCCTTTGAGCAACCGGCTTGGTACAGTGGAGACGTGGGCGCAGGGGTGGACCCTCTGGTGGTAACTGAAGGGGAAGAGGGCACCAATATTGACAACGGCTCGGGCAGCGCTAATTATACATTTCGGCTTGCTTACAATAGCCAGAGAAGCGACCTGCCGCCGGTGTGGCGAGTGACTCCGGACCGAACTATGCCCGGTGAGAACTATCCGTATGTGCGGTTTGACAGCTACGTAGAGGAAGGACTTCGTAACGACAACTGGACGGACTATTGGCGCAAATGGTCATACTGGGACATTTACTATTACCCGCATTCATGGATATATTGGGATGGCGATGACCCGCATCGGGATTGGCTGGGGACACAGCACTCTCTCCGAAATCCCGAGGCCGTGCTTATACTGGATGACAATTACGATCGCCCGTTCTATATGGAACGGGAATCGGGCAGCTTTGCCGGTACCGTGGTCTACAGGTACGACATCCGTCCGACCAATTATCTGCAGTTGCTGAACAATATATTTCTGTTCCCGTTTGACCCGGCAGGCCCGGATGCCTGGGATGCTGCGGCCAATGGTCACAATGGCATCCCTTATTCTAATGCTTATGCCGCGATGCGGGCGGGCGGTCACAAATATGAGTTCATAACCACCCGTGACTGGGATCCGCCGATCTGGGCGGTTAACCATCTGGGGCCGGGCAATACCCATGCCCAGGTAGGGCCGTGTTCGGTAGCGTTGGCCAGCCGGCCCGGCGATTCGCTAACCGCTCAGCATGTGCTGCGCGACTCGACGAACGCGGGCACGATTGCCGACCCCGAGGTTGTTTATGAGGATCTATACCAGTGGTTTGACGATCAAGGTGGTGGCGGGTACGGTTACCCCTATGATAGCCAGCTTGCCGATCGGTATCCCAAAGTTGATCCAGTTCTGACTGCATTTCCATACTTCGAAGAGGGGCCTCTTACCGGGCCGAACAGCGTGGAGCGAGGTTACCCGTGGCGGGGGTCACTGGAGAGCGGCATAGGGCCGCGGATGGCCGGTGCATTGCCTAATCCGTTTAACCCTGATGGTAATACAGGCGAGCCGTGGGGGCCGCTGGTTGGCCCCAAGTACCCGCAGATCTCCAATCCGAGCAGCGCTCCGGTCAATGTATATGGGGGCTATAATCCGGGCTCGCCGCTAAATCCTAATGCTACGGGGGAGTCTCCTGAGCGCTTCACCAACCAGGATACTATATGGCCTAACTACGTCAACATCTGGGGAGACATTCCGTATGACCCCGATTTGAGCCAGCCGTCAGGCTTCCGTGGAGGTAAGTGGACTACCACCACTAATTTTGTCTTCCGCATTAACTACTGGCAGTCGGACAACCTGGCGCCGGGTTCTATCCAGCTATTTGTCCGCAAGGTGGGCGAGGATGGCAGTCCGCTGACTGGTTGGATGGGCTACTCAATGAGTAAGGTCTATCCGGCAGACAATATTTACACCGACGGCTGCCTCTACTACGAGGCGGAGGGCCGGGCGATTATCAGTACTATTTCCGGGCCAGTGACGGCGTGCGTACAGCAATCTATCCGAACCGGCCTGCGGATGATTTCGGGCAGGTTGGGGTTCCTCCCGGTGACAACGACTACTACTGGTTCCGCGTCAACAACCCTCCGACGCTTGGTAACCAGTCACTGACGCCGGTCTCTGGCCCCCAGCGAGGCGACTTTGTCTGGGAAGTGACCTATGCCGACCAGGATGGTGAGGTTTACAACGCCAATCGCACCGGCGACCCGCCTTTCAAGAGCATCCTGTGGATTGACTTGTTTGGCGATGTTGAGGGCCAGGCCGAGATCACGGGCTTGCCTGGTGGCGACCAGATTACCTACAGCGTGCCGGGCACCCTCTATGCGAATGGGTCGCTGGTGGGGATGAAGGTGCGGATGGAGACTGGTGCTGCCGCTGGGCAACAGTTTGTTATCACGGCTAACACCGGCTCGGCCATCACGGCTACCGGCATCGGTTCCAGCGGTGTTGCTATCGGCGATGAGTTTGATATTGCTGATTGGTTCGCGGGGACAATGGAGCCGATCGATCCTAACGACACCAACTACCGAGACGGTGCCGTCTTTAGCTTCAGTACAGCCCGCGCCGGTGTGCAACTTGACCCGGGTGTTCACCACTACTACTTTGAGTTCTGGGACAACTGGGCTTACTGGATTGACTGGCAGCAGTACTTTATGAACTCCAATCCCGACCCCATTGATCAGAAGGTTGAGGGGCAGATGCGTCGGCTGCCGGCCGAGGGCTACTACGAGGGTCCGGAGGTACTGGCCGAGACGTCACCCGTCCTTAGCAGCTACTACTTCGCGCCGCCGGTGGCGGATAAAATCACCGCAGTGGACATTGCTAACCACAAGATTGAGTACGACCGGGCTGGTGATCTGCCTGGATACGGAACCAACAATGTCCAGAATAAGTATCTGGAGATTCTTGACGGCTTTGCTCAGTTCAAGGTCTTCCCGATACTGAGCAATACTGATACTGAGATTGAACTGGATACAAGCTCGACATCTATGGACGGCGTTCAGGTAGGCAACGCCTTCCGTATATTCGAGGATCGCACCCAGGATGCGTCCACCGGTACGTGGTATGAGTCGTGGGGCTATGACACTAACCCGGGCACCAGTGACGACTACGACGGTACACCAGCGACGCCGTTCTACTTCTATGTGCTGTATACTGATGCTGACAACAATGGCCCCCACGCCATCCGGATTCAGATCGACGGCGACCCTGCCCAGATATACGAGATGGAGAAAGTTGTCCCCGGTGATAACAACTACGCCGCCGGAGTTCTCTACCGGACCAGCAATCAGGTCTATCTGGCGGAGGGCAGCCACACCTTTAAGGCGCAGGCCTGGGACGGAGCCTTGTGGTACAACAACGGTGACGCCAGCACCTTCTGGGGTCCCTATGGCTATACTGGCAGTGCAGCGAACGGCCCAGATATTGCGCCGAATACTGCGCCGCAACTGAGCTTTAAAGTCGGGGAAAACCTGGAGATAGCTACCGTTGACCCAATTAAGCCTTATATCTTCACCTACACCGAGCCGAGCGACCCCGATGAAGCTCTGGGGGATGATCCGGTAACAGCGGTCTACATTAGCGCCGTCGGGCATAACTATGGAACCGATGCTCCTGGTGGCGGCTATGTGGTAAAGAGTCACGATCCGGCTACCAATACTATTGAACTGGCTGACGATAGCCTGGATCTGTCGTCCAATGTCGGTGACACGTTCATTGCTGCCGCGGAGCTGGTGCCGCGCACCGGTTTCTCTGACCAAACCTATCGCTACTATGTAGTCTATACCGACACAGATACTTACGGGGGAACGACGGGCAACCCAGCTAGCTTTGTGAAGGTCTACATTGACAGCGTCGAGTACGAGATGCAGGAGTACGATCCGACCGACCTGGATGTGAGCGATGGCAAGGTGTACTACTACGACATGTCGTCACTCCCGTCCAGCCCGACGCATACTTACTACTTTATGGCATCAGATGGTGTGGACAACGTCAGATTCCCGACGGCACCCGGCTACTTTGTGGGTCCCACGGTCACTGTAAATGGTCCTCCGAATCCACCGCCGTATCCGCCGGCAGACGGCTGGTCGCCTATCAACGGAGTAAGCGTTGATACGCAGACGCCGACCCTGGACTGGCCCGCCGGCAGTGATAGTGATCCGTGGGACAGCCCCAGTAGCTTTACTTACGTCGTCCAGTTGAGTATGACATCCGACTTCTCCACGGTAGATTATGAATATGACACCACTGACTACGGCGGGCCGGGTGTAACTGAGCTGGATGTGCCTGACGATCTGGATTGGGGCTGGTGGTACTGGCGGGTGCAGACCGTCGACGGCCATGGTCTGGCTTCGGGCTGGTCTGCGATCCATAACTTCAAGGTGGATCAGACGCCACAGCCGCCCACCTCGGGCTTCTCGCCGACCGGTACAATTGGGACGCTGACGCCCACCCTACAGTGGGATCCAGGCACCGATCCTGACGCGGACGACCCGCCTGCACAGATGCGTTACCATGTGCAGTTGGACGACGACGCCGACTTTACCAGTCCCATTATCAGTCCTGACTTGGGTGGGCCCGGGGATCCCGAATATGGTGTCACTGGCGTAGGCGTAACCAGCTTCTCGGTTGACATTAGCCTCGGGCTGCAAGCCAACACGCCTTATCATTGGCGGGTCCGTACAGTCAACGGGCTGGAGTCAGCCTGGTCAGCTACGCAGACATTCACGGTGGTCATTCCTACCTACTCACTGTCGGGGACAATTTATGACAGTGATACGGTCACTCCGCTTGAGGGCGTGACTGTCCAGTGTTATAACAGCTTGGCTACTAAGGTTGGCGAACAAGTGACGGGAGCCGATGGGCGGTATGAGTTCACCGGTTTGCCGGCGGACACTTACCAAGTGGTGCCGATCTTTGATCCGTTCAGCTTCAGCCCGGTAGGTGGTGACGACCACGTTACCATAGTTGACAGCGATATCACCGACTTCGACTTCAATCTGGTAGATGGCGCCTACAAGATCACTGGTACAATCACGATTACCGGTGGTGGCGGCCCACTGGAGGGTGCTGTCGTCTCAATTGGCATTCGGTCGGACGAGACTAATGCCTCGGGCTACTACGAGATTACCGGGCTACCCGATGGTAGCTATACTCTTACCGTCACTGCGCCACCTGGCGAGTACTATACCTTCACGCCCGATGGTTGGAGTCAACCGGTCGTAATTTCGGGTGGTGACCAGACCGGCAAAGACTTTGATGCCGACGAGCAGACATTTGACGTCAGTGGTACCGTTAAAGACTACGAGGACAACCTGCTCGGTGGCATTGATATAGATGCTGTCAAAGTGGGTGATCCCAGCTCAACTGCTTCAGCCAGTACTGCTGGTGACGGTACCTACACCCTGACTGGCCTCAGTGCTGGGGATTGGGAGATAACGGCTACCGATCCAGGTGACACCTTCGTCTTCGTGCCTAGTGTTGCTACCGTGACAGTGCCCGGTCCTGGCGGTACCAACGTTGAGGATATTGACTTCACTGGCTATCCGGGCAGCGGGCACAGTTACTCCGCGGGGCTGCACCTGACCGGTGTACCGGTCTATCCGATTGAGGGCTATGCGGAGGATGTTTTCCAGACCTCCGATATCTGGTGGTGGGATCCCAGCGGCATGGCCTACATAGGCACTGGGCATCCTGACGCTCACTCGCTGCTGCAGGTTCTGCCCGGGACGGGCTTCTGGGTTAACTATGGCAGCGCCACTGACATTAACGTGGCGGGCACTGCGGTGGCATCACCGTTCGTGAAGAATCTGGGTCCGGCCTGGAATATGATCGCCAATCCGTGCGAACATCCAGCCTGACACAGGCCAGGCCATTCTGCCGTTTGCTTACATCTACGATACATCCAGCGGCTCCTACCGCCTGGTCACCGACCAGCCGGGTATTGGCGTGGCCCGCCCCTATCTGGAGCCGTGGGAGGGTGCATGGCTGTATGCCTGCACACCTACCAACTTCACTATCACGATGACTGCTGGGCCGGTACCTACCGCAGCCGGTGCTGAAGAAGAGGTAAGTCCGCAGGCGGTTGATACGGGCCAGGCAGGCTGGGCCGTACCAGTGCTGGCGCACGTGGGTAACCGCAGCGATCTGTTGGGCGCGATCGGCATTAGCAGCATTGAGCCTTACAGCCTGCCTAATCCGCCGGCAGCGCTGAACAGCGTAGACCTCTACTTCGTCGGCGACGGTGGTAGCCAGTTGGCGCAGTCGGTAGTTACGCCGACCGGCGATACGGTTAGCTGGGAGTTCGTAGTTGCTACCGACATCCCGGATAGTGATGTGGAGGTAGCCCTACCCGATCTCAGCCAGCTTCCCAACGACCTGTCGGTGACTCTGACTGATCTGGATGCTGATCGCTCGGTATACGCTCGGACGATGCCCGGCTACAGCTTCCGCAGCGGCGAGAATGGTGCTGTTCGGCACTTCCGCATTGAGGTCGGGCCGCAGCAGGCAGGCGGGCTGGCGATTACCGCCGCGGCGGCGCAGCCGGGCGGGTCCGGCGCAGTGATAACCTATGGAGTCAGCCAGGCCTGTAATGTCAGTGTGGAGGTTATGAATATCTCCGGGCGGGTCATCAAGACACTCGCCGCTGATGAAGTAGCTGCCGCAGGTACTCACACGCTGTCGTGGAACCTGCGCAGCAACAGTGGTACACTGGTGCCACGGGGTATGTACCTGGTGAGGATAGATGCTGCGGCGGAGAACGGGCAGCGCACCAGCAGGCTGTGTCAACTGAACGTAAATAGATAATCGCGTCTCGACTGTTCGCCGAGCCATACTTGATACGAGAGGGAGTATCTGTCAATGCATAACAACAAACAATGGAGCATTATGGTTGTGATCACAGCAGTTGCCCTGACAGGTTGGCTGATTGCGGGCTGTGGTGGTGGGGGTGGCGGCGCAGCACCGGCCAACACTGGCAGTGTGACCGGTAGTACCGTAGACATAGCCAGCCAGATTGGCATCGGCGGTCTAACGGTCACAGTAGGCGGGCAACAGGACGTCACGGATGGTAATGGTAACTTTGCGGTGACCGGTGTGCTCCCCGGCACGTGGGATGTTGTGGTGACGCCGACCTCGCTTTGGGAGCAAGTGGGTGATGCATCGGACGTGCCGGTCGTGGCAGGGCAGACTACACCCGTGGGTGTAATACTGGTCAGAGACCCGAACACTGGTCCTCCTCCGCCTCCTGTCACTCCGTAGGCAGGTGGTCACTATTGGTGGACTACGATTAGGCAACTACGCGCCGCCCGCTGCTTGGGCGGCGTTTCCGTGTGATATGAGCGAAACGGTACAACTTACAGGTCCGGTGACCCAGCAGAGTCGTCCTTCCCGGCAGGGGGAATCGCCAGATTGTCCGGAGCAGCGTTGCACGCGTCAGCGGATTTGTGCTAAACTATAGGGCAAGATAACACCGAGTGGCTGCAAGCCCGCTGAGGACACTGCGCGATGATTTCTGGTATGACTGGTGCTGGTCAAGGCATTTTAATAGTGGTCTCCGGCCCGTCGGGGGTGGGCAAAGGAACGGTCATTGCCGGCCTGCTGGAGCGCTACCCTGACCTTGAGGTCTCTATTTCCTGCACAACTCGCCCGCAGCGGCAGGGCGAGATGGACGGGAAGAACTACCGGTTTGTCAGTGATAGCGAGTTTGAACAGATGCGCCGGTCGGGCCAACTGCTGGAATGGGCGCAGGTCCATGGTCAGCACTATTATGGCACGCCGCGCGCGCCGGTGCAGGAGGCTTTGGCGGCCGGGCGAACACTGGTACTGGAGATTGACTATCAGGGGGCCAAGTCAGTTCGCGAGCAACTCGGTAACCAGAGCGTGTTAGTCTTCATAGCGCCGCCCTCCTGGCCGGTGCTGATGGAGCGGCTCAGAAAACGCCATACTGAATCAGAGCAGGCGATTGCCGAGCGCCTGGCCAGTGCGCGCGAGGAAATTGAGAATATGGGGATGTACGACTATGTGGTGGTGAACGACGAGGTGCCGGAGGCAGTTCAGCAACTAAGTGGTATCCTGCAGGCGGAGCGGCAGAGCATGGAACGATTCGACTGGCGAGGGCTGCGGGAGGAGCTACTCGCCCAGGCCGATGAGTGGGGGTAAACGCGGCGCGTATAGTGCCACGAAGGAATTATGAGTGAGGAATTAAGCGGAGAATTTGACGCGGCGTTGGAGGGGCGGCGCATTGTCATTGTCGTCAGCGGAGGCATTGCCGCTTACAAGGCCTGCGAGCTTGTTAGCAGGCTGACGGGCGCTGGTGCCGAGGTGCGAGTGGTAATGACGGAAAGTGCTCGTCAGTTCGTAGGCGAGGCCACTTTCCGGGCACTTAGTGGTCATCCTGTTTGTTACGATATGTTCGAAGAGCCGACCACCGACGAGATAGCTCACATTTCGCTGGCTGAATTCGCTGATGTCGTAGCGGTGGTGCCGGCCACAGCTAATATTCTGGGTAAGGTAGCGGGGGGTATATGCGACGATTTCGCCAGCACCGTCATCTGTGCGGCGCGGGGGCCGGTGATAATAGCGCCGGCGATGAACTGGGCAATGTGGCAGAATCCGATAGTCCAGGGCAACTGCCAGAAGCTGGGGGAGTTGGGCTATCGCAT